>JAUZOH010000039.1 GCA_030706565.1 Bacteroidota bacterium
TACCCGCAAAATAGTTGCCTTCTATGGTGCAATGGGCGTTGGAAAAACAACGGTCATTAAAGCTATTTGTAAAGAATTACAATCTGTGGATGAGGTTACCAGTCCAACTTTTGCCTTGGTTAATGAATATCACACTCAAAGTGAACAGGTTATTTTTCATTTTGATTTCTATCGTATCAATAAAATTGAGGAAGTTTACGACCTGGGATATGAAGATTATTTTTACAGCGGTAATTTATGCCTTATTGAATGGCCCGAAAAGATTGAGGGAATATTACCAGCCGGGTATTTATCTGTTCAGATTACTGAAAAATCTGATGGAAGCAGGCTCGTAGTATTAAATTGATAAGGCTTAATTGGGTAAAAGTTTTGAAATTGTGCCATTATTGTTTTATTTTAGTATTTTATTTAGGATGGTTCTCGGGTAAAATAACTTGAATATGGCTGATCAAAGAATTCCTTCGCATCAGATTTTTATGGGGAAAACCGGCTTGTTTCCCCAGGAAGAGATGTTGGAAGTGGGGAAAAAGCAGGGGAAATTGATTATCGGTATACCCAAAGAGTCTGATAAATTTGAAAACAGGGTTACACTCACGCCTGAAGCAGTTGAATTATTAGTCAATAATGGGCACAAGGTTATTATTCAAAGTAATGCAGGGAAGGCTGCAAATTATTTTGATAAAGATTACAGCGAAAATGGCGGTCTGATCGTCGAAAATCCAGCCAGCGTTTATCAGGCAGATATAGTCCTTAAAGTGGCTCCCATGACCCTTGAGGAAATAGATATGATGCCCGGTAATCAGACGATAATCACTTCATTCTTTTTTAACGAATGCACCCGTACCAATATCGAAAAGATGATGCAAAAAAAGATTACCGCAATTGCATCCGAAGATATTAAAGACATCAACAATAGTCATCCCGTGTTGCGTTCAATGAGTGAAATTGCCGGTAATACCTCCGTTCTTATTGCTGCCGAATATCTTAGCAATGTGAATAACGGGAAAGGGGTTATGCTGGGTGGTATAACAGGGATAACACCTACCGAAGTGGTGATTCTGGGTGCAGGGACAGCCGGTGAATATGCTGCACGGGCTGCCTTAGGACTGGGGGCTTTTGTGAAAGTGATGGATAGTTCCATTCGGCGCTTGCGCGAACTTCAAATCACTCTGGGCCGGCGATTGTATACTTCTGTTTTGCATCCCCAGGTTATTGAAAAAGCTTTGAAATCGACTGACGTTTTGATCGGCGCCATGTATATTAATGAAAATAAAAACAATTTTTTCGTGACTGAGGAAATGGTGATGGGCATGAAAAAAGGTGCCGTAATTGTCGATATAAGTATTGACCAGGGAGGCTGCATAGAAACTTCCGAAAGACGGACGCATGGCAATCCTATTTTTACAAAACATGGCGTTATACATTACTGTGTACCCAATATCCCTTCAAGGGTTGCACGTACGGCTTCCATCGCTTTGAGTAATGTCTTCTCCCCAATTTTAATCAGTATTGGCGAAGCAGGAGGAATTACTCATGAACTTAAAGAATCTCCCGGACTTAGACATGGAGTATATTTATATAACGGAATACTTACAAATCCATATATTGGCAATAAATTAGGGCTTCCTGCAAAGGATATAGATTTACTGATGGCTGCCTTTTAAACGATAAAAGGGTAAGTATTTTAATTTTCTGATTCCAGAATTTTATACCATGCATACTCTTAACCTGATAAAAAACGATTCCTTTCTGGCACCTTATGAAAAAATTATTGTCGCTCGTCATGAAAAGGCTTTAAATAAAGAGAAGACATTAATTGCCGGTTCAAAAAGCTTAAACGATTTTGCCAGTGGATACCTGTATTTCGGACTTCACAAGGAGGCCAACTGTTGGATTTTCAGAGAATGGGCGCCAAATGCTACAGCCATATTCTTGGTGGGGAATTTCTCGGGATGGAAACCCATGGAAAATTTTGCTCTTCATCCTTTGGAAAAAGGAATATGGGAAATCCGTCTCCCGTTGGAAACTTTAAAACATGGCGATTTATTCCGCCTGTTTGTACAATGGAAGAAGGGTAGCGGTGATAGGATTCCGGCATGGGCAACCCGAGTGGTTCAGGATGAAAAAACCTTGATATTTAATGCCCAGGTTTGGGACCCGGCTGAAAAATATATATGGAAAAATAAATGGCTTAACCCTAAGGAAAGGGTTCCTTTTATTTATGAGGCGCATGTAGGGATGTCAGGTGAAGAAGAAAAAGTAAGTTCTTATCAGGAATTTACTGAAAAAATTCTTCCCTGGATTGGGGATGCAGGATACAATGTCATTCAGCTCATGGCCATTCAGGAGCATCCATTTTATGGCTCTTTTGGCTATCATGTTTCGAGTTTTTTCGCTCCTTCTTCCCGTTTTGGAACTCCTGAGGATTTAAAACGCTTGATTGACAAGGCACATGAACTGGGAATTGCAGTAGTCATGGATTTAATCCATTCGCATGCCGTAAAAAACGAGGTAGAAGGCCTGGGATTATTTGACGGTACTCCTTATCAGTATTTTCACGAAAATTCGCGCAGGGAACACCCTGCCTGGGGATCCTTATGTTTTGACTATGAAAAAAATGAAGTCTTGCATTTCCTGCTGTCAAATTGCAAATATTGGCTGGAAGAATTTCATTTCGACGGCTTCCGCTGCGATGGGATAACCAGTATGCTTTATCTGGATCATGGCCTTTCCCGTAATTTTACGGATTATAAAATGTATTACGATGGTCAGGAGGACGAAGATGCTTTTGTTTATTTGACCTTGGCTAACAAACTTATTCATGAAGTGAGACCTGATGCCATTACCATTGCTGAGGAAATGAGCGGTATGCCCGGTACGGCTTCCCCTTTTTCTGACGGAGGTTTAGGATTTGATTATCGTCTGGCTATGGGTATCCCTGATTATTGGATTAAGACTATAAAAGAGATCCCGGATGAAAAATGGAATGTGGGCAGTTTGTATTATGAACTTACCAATAAAAGAAAGGACGAGAAGACTATCAGTTATGTCGAATCGCATGATCAGGCTTTGGTGGGGGATAAGACGGTTATATTCCGGCTGATAGATAAAGAAATGTACACCTGCATGGATTTAAACAGCCGCAACCTGGTTGTTGAGCGGGGCATTGCTCTTCATAAAATGATCAAGCTGATTACCATTGCTACTGCCGGTAATGGTTATCTTAATTTTATGGGCAATGAGTTTGGACATCCCGACTGGATTGATTTCCCGAGAAGCGGCAACAAATGGTCCTATAAATATGCCTGCAGGCATTGGCATCTGGCAACAGACGAAAACCTTAAGTATAAATTCCTTTTAAAATTTGATAAAGCCATGATCAAATTAATGAGGGATGAAAACTGCCTGAATGTTCCTGAAATTCAACTTTTAAATGAAAATGTCCCGGATAAGATATTGATTTTTAGACGGGGCGAGCTTATTTTTATTTTCAATTTCAATCCGTCAAAATCATTTCAACACTATGCTTTTAAAGCCGGGCATGGGAAATATAAAGTTGTTTTAAGTTCTGACGCCAAGGAATTTGGCGGACAGGAACGAATTGATCAATCCATGGCCTATTATACGGGGCGTATAGGTACCGAAGCTGAAATTGACAGTCAGTTCCTCAAGCTGTATATTCCCTGCCGCACTGCCTGTGTGTTGAAAAAACAGCCAGTGCGACAGGTATATGATTTATTGAAGGTTAAGAAATCCAACGGACATAATTAAGATCTTGCCTGTTTGGCAAATTAGGATGTTTGGGGAATATTCTGGCCCCAAATTCGAAAACTCCTGGTTTTGTGGGGGTTATCTCAATCCGGTAATAGGCAAAACGATTTTCTGTTTTGTATAATTCGTATTCCTGTTTGAAGAAAATCTTTAACCGGTTATCTTCCTGGTCAAATCTTGCAATTACCAGTTCTACTCCAATATCATCCGGCGAAAGTTCATTTAAATCGAGCACAACTTCGCTGGTATATTTCTTTGCCAGGATAATATTTTCCTTTGAAATATCCGGGTAGCTTAACGAAACTACTTCAATACTGTCCCATCCTCTGTAAATTTTCTTTTTCCAGGAAGCAAGTTCTTTGGCCAGGGCAAAATCATCAGCTTTTATACGGGTAGACCTGTTGCACAGGTAACTGTAAAATTTCTCCTGATAATCGTTCAGCATCCTGCTCATTGTAAAGTTGGGCGCTACATTGGCAATGGAATTTTTGATATATCTGATCCAGCCTGAGGGCAAATCATCTTTTTCGCGGAAATAGAATAAGGGTGCTATTTCATTTTCCAAAATACTGTAAATGGTTTCTGCATCCAGTTCGTCCTGGAAATTCGGATCGTCATAAGTTTGTTTTTCCGTGAGGGCCCAGCCTGTGCTGGGTTGATAACCTTCAGCCCACCATCCGTCGAGTACGCTGAAATGTAAAGCGCCATTCATAACTGCTTTTTCGCCGCTCGTTCCGGAGGCTTCCAGCGGCCTGGTAGGAGTATTCAGCCAGATATCCACACCCTGCACCAGTTTTTTCGCCAGGGTCATGTCATAATTCTGAAGGAAGAGAATTTTTCCGATAAATTCAGGCCTTTTGGATATTTCGACAATCATTTTGATCAGATCCTGCCCTGCTTTGTCGTTGGGATGAGCTTTGCCCGCAAAGATAAATTGTATAGGCATTTCAGGATTGTTAACGATTTTTGCCAGGCGGTCAATATCCTTAAAAAGCAGATAGGCCCTTTTATAAGTGGCAAAGCGCCGGGCAAATCCAATGGTTAACGTATACCGGCTCAGTTTTTCCTGTACTTCTATAAGGAACTTTGGATTTTCCGTCCGTTTTTCTGAAAATTCATTCAGTCTTTCCTTTATAAAATCAATGAGCTTTTTACGTTGATTATTCCTGATTTTCCATATTTCTTTATCGGGAACATTGTAAATTTTTGCCCAATAATCTTTGTCATATTGATGTTCGATAAAGTCGGGGCCGAATTCTTTTTCATACAGGCCAAGCCATTCTTTGGCTGCCCAGGTAGGCAAATGCACTCCGTTGGTTACATATCCTATATGTAATTCTTCGGGCAGATAGCCGGGCCAGAGCTCACTGAATATTTGCTGACTTACGTGGCCGTGTATCTTACTTACCCCGTTTACTTCCTGGGAAAGGTTGGCTGCAAGAAAACTCATGGAAAACCTTTCAGAACTGTCATCCGGATTTTTCCTTCCCAGGTTGATAAACTGATTCCAGCTGATTTTTAATTTGGCGGGGTAATGGGCCATGTACATACGAACCAGGTTCTCCTGGAATGAATCATGTCCGGCAGGAACAGGCGTATGAGTGGTGAATAATGTGGATGAACGGACAATCTCAAGAGCTTCTGTAAACGAGAGGTTCTTTTCAGTAATATAATTACTCAACCGTTCAATACCGATGAATGCCGCATGCCCTTCGTTGCAATGAAACAGATTGGCTTTAATACCCAATGCCTTTAATGCCCTGATTCCTCCTATACCTAAAACGACTTCCTGTTTGAACCGGTTTTCTTCATCACCTCCATACAAATGGTGGGTGATGGTTCTGTCCTGAGGAAGGTTATCTTCAAAATCTGTATCCAGCAAGTAAAGTTCAACACGGCCTATTTGTACTTTCCATATTCTGGCATAAAGAGTCCGGCCTGGAAGAATAAAAGCTATTTTAATCCAGTTCCCGTCTTTATCCCTAACCGGCGAAGTAGGCGTTTTCGAAAAATCCTGTGGCTCATCTATAGCCATCTGATCTCCTTTTGTTGAAATAAGCTGTTTAAAATATCCGTACCGGTATAACAGTCCTATTCCAACAATATCGGTGTTGGCATCACTGGCTTCTTTAAGATAATCGCCTGCTAAAATACCCAACCCTCCTGAATAAATTTTTAAGGAATCGTGGATGCCAAATTCCATGCTGAAATATGCAATTTTCGGCCCTTCTTTCTCTTTCCCTTTCGCCATGTAAGCCTTATATTGGGCATAAACGGCATTCAACTTTTCGAGGAAAACTGAATTGTTTTCCAGTTTGAGATATCTATTGTATGGGATTTTTTCAAGGAAAACGATAGGATTCTCGTTGCTTTCCTTCCAGAGGTCATAGTCAATATATTCAAACAGTTCGATAGCATCAAAATTCCAGCTCCACCATAAGTTGTTGGACAATTCATCGAGGGCTGCAAGTTTCTCGGGAATATTTTTGTGCACCATCATTGTTTTCCATTGGGGCTGGTTCACCATACGTTTTTCCACATGGATGATAGGCTCTAATTGTTCTTTTCCAACGAAGAGACTTGCACGTGCAGCAACTTTGCCCAATGCAAGATTGTATGCTGCAAAGTAACGGTCGATAATTTTTCCCCAGAGTAATGTCTGGGATATTTCGCCGGCAATTTCTTTAGCCGTGGCAATCTGAGCGTCTGTCTTTTTCGAAAATTCAATCACTTTTTTTGCAATAGCCAGAGTGACTTCTTCATCGTTGGTGTCTGTCCTTTTGATGACCTCGAGTCCTTCTGAGTAGTTTGGATATTCCTTCATCACCCAAAGTCCAAATCCACTAACCGAGGTAGTGATGGTAGGGACATGGAAAGCCAGGCTTTCTAAGGGTGTGTACCCGAACGGTTCATAATAAGAAGGAAAAGCTGAAATATCAAAACCAATTAAAAGATTGTAGAAACTGAGGTTGAAAATTTTGTCATCCCCATTAAGGTAGCAGGGAACAAAAACGGCTTTTATTTTGTCCCCGATGCGGTTGGTGATTTTAACCTTTTTAAGCTGGTTTAAAATTGGGTCGTAAGCTGCATCGTGGAGATTGTGCGTGAGAATATTCCCTTCCAGTTTATTGAATGAACCGGTTTCCAGGTTGTTTAGCAAATCCTTTCTGGGACCATAATGGTTTGCCGGTATTAAGATAAAAGCTATTATATCTTTTTTCAGATCGTCCAGCTGGTTAATCTTTGCAAGGGAATTTATAAAGAGATCGATTCCTTTATTTTTAAATTCGTATCTTCCCCCGATTCCAATCAGCAAACTGTCTTTTTTTAATTCATATCCAAATAAAGCCCCAGCAACTTTCAGAAGTTTTTCCCTGGCCATCATCCGGTGTTTCTCAAAATCTTCTCCTTTGGGGACAAATGCATCATCAAAACCATTAGGGGTAATAAAGTCCACTTTTTTCCCCAGGAAATGTTCACATTCTTTTGCCGTAATTTCACTCACAGTGGTAAAACAATCCGCATATTGTGCCGCCATCTTTTCCATGCTCTGTTTTGAGATGACATTAAATTCCCTGGATTTTGCTTCCGGGTCATACTGGTTGAGTTTATCATATAAAGGGAAGTTGTTGCCTGCAATCGAGCGGCCTAAAACGGTAGCATGGGTGGTAAAAGCTGTCCCCACCTGCGGAACATATGATTTTAGGTAAAGAAGGCCGCTGCCTGTCATCCATTCATGAAATTGTGCAATAATTTTATCCTGGGTATTCAAATTAAATTTCACGAAACTTTCTATGACTTTGGCTGCTGCCCATCCAAACAAAGTAGGCTCGATGTAATCCCATTGGCCGGAGAGGGAATCCAGTTTATAGATTTCCCACAATTTTTTAAAGATATCATCTTTTTGAGCCATGAAGGTTCTGAAGTCGACGATCACTGCAATAGGATTACCGGCAATTTTCCACCGTCCTATTTTAATCCTTAAACCTTCTTCTGTGGCTTTATCTTTCCAGGATTTAAAAAGTTGTTTGTCTTCTTCAAATTCCGGATTTTCATGGATATCCCTCCAGACATCCGGCCCAATTAAAATGTAATTTGTACTGTATTTTTTGGTAATTGTAGGTGCTTTAGTCGATATAACCGTGTGAATCCCTCCCACTTTATTACAGACTTCCCAACTGACCTCAAATAAATAATCCGGTTTTACTATCGTATCTGACATATTATTTTACTTTATGAAACGGACAAAGATAATCTAATTTGCAAGTTTCAAATTTATTTTGAATTCTTTGTAGAACGCTTCCTGGTATTACTTTCTTTAGTTTTCAACGTATTAGTGACTTTACCTTCACTGAGGCTGACCGTTTTGGTAGTAAGCTTTGCCTTAACTGTTGCCGTTTTGCTGGAACGGCTTTTTTTGGGTTCTTCTTCTTTTTTTAAACTTTTAGTTTTTGTGACCGGTTTTTTCTTTTCGGTAACTTTCTTTTTCTTGAGTTCAGATTCATATTCTTGTATGAGTTTGTCTTTTTCATCGAGCAATTCCTGCAGATGCTCAGGGCTGCCTTCTGTTTTTCCCTGGCCCTCTGTGCCTTCGAGCCTTAGTTTAAAATCACTGAGAATGTTCATGTAATTGATAAAGGCATCATAAGGTGAATTATAGGGATTAAGCTGCTGATGAAAATCTCCATCAGAGAAAAATTTAGTACACATGTAAAAGAAATGATCGGAGGTCTGCAAGTATTTCCAGTCCTGATGAATGATCGGGTCTGTGGACTGATTGACCAGAGGGGCCAGTTCGTATAATTTATGGCAGGCCTCCTGTTGCAGGTCGTTTCCAAGCCAGCGTGTGGTGTCTTTTTCTTCGTCAGCCCATGAAATCGGATAATTGACATTTACGGCAGAAACAGGCTGCAATGTTTTCGATATTTCGGAAGGAGTAGAAAATGAAAAATCAGACAGGGAAAATACTGTTTTGGGGAAGTATTGCAGAAAATCCAATATCCCGGAATCCTTAGAATGGCGTTCACCAAAGGTACCATAGTTAAGAAAAAGATTGATAGTTTCTTCTTTGGAGTCAACTTTATTGAGCCAATCCACAAATTTCTCGGTAGTCAATGGAAATTCGGGCCAACTCTTGTCCGAAAAGCGGAAGTCGAGATCGTCACTCAGTTTGAAGTTCCGCATCAACACCTTAAGTTTTGGGTTCAGGGCATTGCAATACAGGTAATTTGGGCTTTTCCATCCCAGGATATGTTTTGCTCCTTCTGTAAGCATGGTTTTAAATCCCAACTGTGCGATTACCGCTCCGATATGGTCGGAGTATATCATTTCACTATTGCTGAATGTTTCGGGTTTACTGCCAAAATATTCTTCAATTTTCCTACTGTGAAGAAGCACGTCTTCTTTGAATTCTTCTTCGTTTAAGAGTGAGGCCAGGGTGTGTGAATAAGTTTCTCCGACAAATTCAATGCAACCGGTTTTAGCAAGTCCCTGGAAACTTTCCAACACTTCAGGGGCATACATGGCAAACTGGTCGAGGGCTGTGCCCGAAATGGAAAAGGAAACCTTGAATTTTGAGCCATATTGACTGAATAATTTGCGCAAAATTTCATTTGCCGGCAAATAACAAGTATCTGCTACTTTTCTAACTATGTTTTCGTTGGTGAAATCATCGAAGTAATAATGTTCTTTTCCGATATCAAAAAAACGATAGCGTTTTAACCGGAAAGGCTGATGTACATGGAAGTATAAGCAAATTGTTCTCATCATTTCATATTTTTTAGTAATGTAACCTGTTTGTCTTTTTTACGATAATGCTGCGTTATAAACGTTTCTGACCTGTTGGGCCGAGTTGTCCCACTTCAGATTTTCTACTTCAGCTTTGCCATATTTTTTAAACATATTTCCCAGGGCGTTGTAATTTAACAAACCATATATTGCGTCGGCCATGGCATCAATATCCCAGAAGTCAACTTTAAGGGCATGGTTAAGTATTTCGGACACGCCGCTTTGATTGGAAATAATGACGGGTACATTTGACTGCATGGCCTCAAGCGGTGAAATTCCGAAAGGTTCAGAAACAGAGGGCATAACATAGACATCGGAAATGGAAAACAGATGGTTCACCTCTTCTCCTTTTAGAAATCCGGTAAAGTTAAATTTGTCGGTAATGTGGAGCCTGGCAGCCTGGATAATCATTTTATTCATCATATCCCCACTGCCGGCCATAACAAATCTTACATTGTGCATCTTTTTTAAAACTTTGCTGGCGGCTTCAACGAAATATTCAGGCCCTTTTTGCAGGGTAATCCTGCCCATAAAACAAACTATTTTCTCATCGGTATTTTTCTTTATTTTGAAGGATTCATGTTGGGGCTCCACTGCATTGTAGACGGTGGTTACTTTTTGGGGATTTATGCCGTATTTTTCTATTACGATGTTACGCGTTAAGTTGCTTACCGTAATGATTTTATTGGCTGCTTCCATTCCGGCTTTTTCTATTTTGAAAACATCCGGGTTCACACTTCCTCCACTGCGGTCGAATTCTGTGGCATGGACATGAATCACCAGAGGTTTTCCTGAAATGGCTTTTGCTGCAATTCCTGCCGGATAAGTGAGCCAGTCGTGGGCATGAATAATGTCAAAATCATTTTCCAGGGCAATAGTGGAGGCAATCAGTGAATAATTTGAAATTTCTTCAAATAAATTCCTGCCATATTTCCCCGTGAAATTGATTTTCCCTTTGAATCCTTTCTTGTAAAGAGCAGAATTATGTTCAAATTCCTGGAGTGATAAATGTTCATATTCTTCAGGAGACAGGTAAGGGATCAGATGGGAGAAGACTTCAAGAAAAGTCACTTTTTTTAATTTCTTTTTTTTCAGAATTTTAGTGGTATCTACATACACATCGTTGGCTCCGATCAGATGCATGCCATTTCTGTTTTCATCTCCATAAGCCTTTGGCACAACGAACAATATCTCCATACCCGGTATGTGAGACAGTCCTTTAGTTAGTCCATAACAAGCTGTACCAAGTCCACCTGAAATATGGGGCGGAAATTCCCAACCAAACATTAACACTTTCATAGGCTTTCATAATTTTCAATCATCTCATTTATTCTAAGCAGGGCTGCAACACTCCAGGCCTGTGAAATGGTTCCTCCGGCCTGATGTGGAGGATTCCCGTTATAAATTTCCGAAATGGTGCCTATCCCTTTCTGATTCATCTCTTCCTCAAAACCTTCATACAACTTTTTAATCAGGGGAATAGCGCAATTTTTGTAAACATCCAGATAGCCCCGGCAAAAATGTTCAAGTAGCCAGGGCCAGACAGTACCCTGGTGATAAGCCAAATCTCTTTCCCTTTGAGTTCCTTCACAGATGCCTTTATATTGCGGATCCTGGGGTGACAGGGTACGCAATCCCCTGGGAGTGAGCAATTCTTTCAGGACAATATCAATCACGCCCATTTTCATTTCATCATTCAGGGGACTGAAGGGCAAAGAGGTGGCAATGATCTGGTTGGGGCGTATAGCCAAGTCTTTACGTCCATTGTTTACATAATCAGCAAGATAATTTTTTGACGGATCCCAGAACATCTGTACAAATGAATTTTCTATGAGTTCAGGCCATGATTTCCATTCATCTACAAATGCCTGGTCTTTTGCTTTTTTGGCTATATCCAGTGCATAGCAAATGGCATTGTACCATAACGCGTTAATTTCAACGTCATAGCCTGTGCGGGGAGTAACCGGTTTGCCATCGACAACGGCATCCATCCAGGTAAGTGCTTTCGATGGTTCTCCGGCAAAGATTAATCCGTTTGAATGCATTTGTATATTGTATGGCAATCCTATCTTATAACCTTCGAGTATGGTTTTCATGGCATCCCCGTACTTTTTCCACAGTTGGGAATTTTCCCCTGTATGTTCTCCAAGTTGCTGAATAGTCCAGAAAAACCAAAGAGGAGCATCTACCGAATTGAAGGCCGGATTATCCTTATTCCCCATGTTGGGAAATAAACCATCTTTCATACGGGTGATCATCGTATCGATCACAGAACGACAGAGGTCAACATTCCCGATAGCCAGCGATAATCCAGGCAAAGCGATAAAAGTATCCCTGCCCCATGAACCAAACCAGGGATAGCCGGCAACAATTTCGGTTTCATTCCCTTGTTCCACTTTAAATTGTTTGGCTGCATTAATCAAACAGTTTTTAAAACTATCCTGCGGAATTCTGAAACCCAATTCCTTGGTGAAAAGTGCATTCATCCCTTTGGTGGAACATTCTTCGGTGGAAGCAGAAAAATAAATGGTTTCCCCTTTTTTTATATCCAGTTCGAAATATCCCGGTACATACAAATCCTCTTTATAATCATAGCCTCTTTCCTGTTCTCTGGGATATTCAATGTTGTAATACCAATCCGGGACAGGGACGAATTCAACAGGTTTCGAAAATTGCAGGTGCAAATATGGGAAACCGCTATACAGGCATATTTTTATGCCGTTTTCAATATTTTCATATTTGGTGTTTGCAAACAAATTGGCTTTGCATAGGCCATGAATATTCCTGAATGCCAGGAAAGGCCGGAATTTTAGTTTGGTCTGGGAATGGGCATCTTCAAGGGTGTATTTGAGGAGAAGCTGTTCTTTTCGCAGTACAAAAAGACTTTCTTTAGACAAAACAACTCCGCCTACCTGATACACAACCCGTGGAATTGTTTTCATCTCAAAGTCAATAATATACTTATGCCCGCGGGGAGAATAATAATCATTTGCAAATTTGTGTATCCCTAAATGGAACTCACTGTCGTGTTGAATTATCGTCTCGTCTAAGGATGAGAGCAATACGTGTTTTTCTCCGCCGAAAGCGTCAATGGGACATACCAGCAGGCCATGGTATTTGCGGGTATTGCATCCCACGATGGTGCTTAAGGAGTAAGAGCCTGCGCGATTGGTTCTAAGTATTTCTTTGTCAAGTGAATATTCTAAATTCACTAATTTGGTTTTATCAAATTTTAGGTAGGCCATTATTTGATTGTTTTAAAGAAACAGAATATTTGACAGAACGGATTTTTTATCTTATTTGTCGACTCTTACAAATTTCGTAAAATTTCTTTAGACTGTAGATAAAGATTTGACTATTTTCAATAAATCTAAGATGAAATTCATATAATCAAAATATATAGATTGTTATAAATTTTTACGATTATTTTATAAAATGGTTTTATTAATTCATTTAAATTCATTTAAAATATTGGCTTGATTTTCTGAAATTTAGTTCCAAGATAAAATAAAAAAGCGCGCCAGATTTTTTATAAGTCTGGCGCGCAGGTCTGGTCTATGGGAATTAAGACTAAGGCCTGGGAGATTGAAAATTTTTACCTTGCATCTGTTGCCTGTGCATTCTCATCATTTGCTTGCCAGCCATGGCCTTTTTCCCAAATTGCGAATCAAAGGCCAGTTTTTGTTCATCGGTGAGCAATTTTCTGATATCCTGCCGGTGGGCTGCTTCTTTTTTCATCATTTCACCTTTAATGGCCATGCCTTCATCAATATTCGAATTGATGGCATCCATATCCGGCTTTTCGGCTGTCATTAAGGTGCGGAAATGTGTTTGATTTTCAGCCAGTTTATTCTTTAATTCCATCATGTCTTTCATGAATGGAGTTTTCAGATTTTTGATTTGATTCATCTGGTCATCGGTAAGACTGGGTATCCCCATATAATTCCTTTGATGATAAGGCATAGGAGATTTTTCATTCCTTACGTTCTGTGCATAACCTGAAAAAGCACTTAATAAGAAAAAGAACAAAATCGTCGCAGAGATTTTAAATCTTTTTATTTTCATGGCTAAATAATTTTTTTATTTAACTCTTAGACCAAAACTCAAACTAATAGTTTAATGATTCTGAGAGAAAAATGGATAAAAAACTTAAAGCCCTTCGCAAATGAAGAGCTTTAAGAAAATTATTCCCATAAACAGTGGAATCCGTTATTCATATTCTTTTAAAATGTTTGTTACTTCATCGGGAGTCATCCGTCCATACACCCTTTCTCCGATCATCATTACCGGAGCAAGGCCACAGGCCCCCACACAACGCAGGCAGCTTAATGAAAATTTACCGTCTGGCGAGGTTTCGCCAACCTGGATTTTTAATATCCGGCGGATTTCATCCAGTATTTTTTCTGCACCTCTTACATAACAGGCAGTTCCTGTGCAAATTGAGATGGGATATTTTCCTTTGGGAATCATGGTGAAGAAAGTATAAAAAGTCACCACCCCATAAACTTTTGCTACAGAAATTTTCAATTCCCTGGCCACTATTTCCTGAACTTCAGCAGGCAGGTAACCGAAAACTCCCTGTGCTTTGTGTAAAACATTGATCAATTCGCCAGGATCGTTATTGAAAAAACTGCAGATCTCCTTTAATTTTTCTATATCTGTTTCCTTAAGTTTAACTTTTATGCTTGTCATAAAATCAGTCCTCCAGATTTTATTTTTGGTTCATTTTTTATAAAATAATCAGTTTACAGCAAAACATCCTTTTTACTCTTGTCAAAATATTCGGTATGTAATAATTGATGAGCTTTTTCGCTTAAGGGTTTACCTAAAAATTCCTCATACAGTTGAATGATATAGGGATTTTCGTGTGATTTCCTGAGCGGCTTGTTGATATCTTCGCGGTAGAGGGCTTCCTGCCTTGCCTTAAGGATTTCTGAATTCCCGTGGTGCAGGGGCTGCCCTCCACCTCCGATACAACCCCCGGGGCAGGCCATAATTTCGATGGCGTGGAACTTGGATTTGCCGCTTTTAATATCTTCCAGCAATTTACGGGCGTTGCCTAATCCATGGGCAATGCCGATGTTAATCGGCAATCCGTCGAAATCAATTGTTGCATGCCGGATGCCTTCCCAACCTCTTAATTCCTTGAAATCAACCTTTTCCAGTTTTTTGCCGGTTTGAATTTCATAGGCGGTTCTAACCGCAGCTTCAATGACGCCACCGGTAGTACCGAAGATAACAGCTGCTCCTGTAGATTCGCCCAAAGGCCTGTCAAAATCTTCATCGGGTAAGGCGTTGAAATCGATGTTCGATTGTTTGATCAGGTGCGCCAGTTCGCGGGTTGAAATAGAATAATCAACGTCAGGATTGCCATTGACTTTGAATTCATTGCGCTGGCACTCATATTTTTTGGCCAGACAGGGCATGATGGATACCACCACCATATTGTCGCGTTTTACTCCGATTTTATCTGCAAAATAATTCTTTGCTATAGGGCCGAACATTTGCTGGGGCGAACGGGCTGTGGAAGGAATATCGCGAAGTTCAGGGAACTGATGTTCAAAGAAATTTACCCATCCCGGACAGCAGGAAGTAAGAATGGGCAAATTCACATCTTTATCCCCTTGCAGAAATTGATTCAGCCTTCCCAGTAATTCTGTCCCTTCTTCCATGATGGTGAGGTCGGCGGCGAAATCGGTATCGAAGACATAATCAAATCCCAGGCGGCGCAATGCGGCTACAAGTTTGCCCGTAACCAGGGTGCCGGGCTTCAATCCAAATTCTTCACCCAATGCCGCCCTTACGGCAGGTGCTGTTTGAACCACCACCGTTTTAGCCGGATCGGCCAGTGCACGAATGACATGATTCGTGTTGTCTACTTCAGTAAGTGCACCGGTAGGGCATACAGCTACACACTGGCCGCAGTAAGTACAGACTGAATGATCGAGGTTCATCTCGAATGCGGGGGCCACAACTGCCATAAACCCACGGTTAACTGCCGAAAGAACGCCCACTGTCTGCACCTCGTTACACATCATCTCGCAACGGCGGCACATGATGCATTTATTCATATCGCGAATAATGGCAGGAGAGGTATCTTCGCGATACATAGACTGTTCGCCGGTATAGTGCAACTGACGAATCCCCATTTCCTGTGCAAGGCTCTGCAAATCACAGTTTCCTGATTTTGCACAGACCAGGCAGTCGGCAGGGTGGTCTGATAAAATCAGTTCCAGCACCGTTTTACGGGCATTCAATACACGGATGTTATGAGTATTTACCACCATCCCTTCCATGCATTCGGTAACGCAGGCAGGTGCAAGGTTTCTCCTTTTTTCAACTTCCACAACACAAATCCGGCATCCTCCCGGACGATTCTGTATATTCATGTCGTGGAGATCAAGGTAACACAGGGTTGGAATATGAATACCGACCTCTTTGGCCGCTTGAAGAATGGTAGTCCCCTGCTCAACTTCAATCGTTTTATTATCGATGGTTAATTTAATAAGTCCCATATATTATCCTCATTATTTTATAATTATAGCATCAAATTTACATCTTTCGATACAGGCCCCGCATTTTATACATTTTGCCTGATCAATAAAGTGAGGCTGTTTCCGTTCACCGGTTATGGCATTGGCCGGGCAGCTTCTGGCACAGGCTGTGCAGCCCACACAGTTTTCCTGGATAATGAAGTACTCCATCAAGGCTTTACACTTGCCGGCAGGGCATTTATGATCCCTGATGTGGGCTACATATTCATCCCAGAAGTTATCAAGTGTGGAAAGTACGGGATTAGGAGAGGTCTGTCCCAAACCGCACAAAGCGGTGTCTTTGATGACATTGGATAAGTTCCTTAACCGGTCGAGATCTGCCATGGTCCCTTGTCCCTGGGTTATTTTATCGAGAATTTCATACAAGCGTTTGTTGCCTATACGGCAGGGGGAGCATTTTCCGCAGGATTCA
>JAUZOH010000040.1 GCA_030706565.1 Bacteroidota bacterium
ATGATACCGGTTATTATTCATAAACTCAAGTATTGCTGAGCCCAGACCGCCTACAATTGTCCCATCCTCAACGGTGATTATCCGTTTGAAATTGGCAAATATTTCGTGCAATAATTTCTCGTCAATCGGTTTAAGAAAACGCATATCATAATGGGCTGCAGAAATTCCTTCCTCTTCAAGCATTTTACAAGCTTCAACGACAAAATTCCCGGCATGTCCGATCGAAACAATAGCAATATCTTTCCCTTCCCTGATAATCTGCCCTTTGCCAATAGTCAATTCCTGAAAAGGTTGTTTCCAGTTTGTTTCAACTCCATATCCGCGAGGATAGCGGATCACAAAAGGACCCTGATTTTCAAGCTGGGCGGTATACATTAGGTTGCGCAATTCCACCTCATTCATCGGGGCAGAAACAACCATATTGGGAATACAACGCATGTAAGCCATGTCAAATGCACCCTGATGGGTAGGCCCGTCATCCCCCACTATACCGGCCCTGTCCAGGCAAAAAACCACATTCAGCTTTTGAAGGGCGACATCATGAATCACCTGATCATAAGCCCTTTGCATAAAGGATGAATAGATGTTACAAAAAGGGACCAATCCCTGGGCAGCCATTCCGGCCGAAAAAGTAACCGCATGTTGTTCGGCAATTCCCACATCAAAGGTGCGATCAGGCATTTTGGTCATCATAATATTCAGCGAACAACCATTAGCCATGGCCGGTGTAACGCCCACTATCTTTTCATTCTTTTCGGCCAGTTCAACTATCGTCTCTCCGAAAACATCCTGATATCTGAGGGGATGGGGTTTGTCGAAATGCACATGAAAAATTTCACCGGTTTCCTTGTCGAATTTCCCGGGGGCATGCCATTCCGTCTGATGAAGTTCAGCCTGTTTGAAGCCTTTACCCTTCACGGTGACCACATGCAGAAGTTTAGGACCGGAAATATTTTTCAAATCCCGCAGGACATGAGTAAGGTAAACCACATCGTGGCCATCAACAGGGCCGAAATACCTGAAGTTAAGGGCTTCAAAAAGGTTGCTCTGTTTCAGAAGCATGGCTTTGACGCCATTCTCCAGCTTCTGGGCCAGAACTCGGGTGGTCGGCCCCAAATGGTTCAAACGCCCCAAAAGGTTCCAAATCTCATTACGAATACGGTTATAAGTAGGAGAAGTGGTAATATCCAGTAAATATTCCTTCAGTGCGCCAACATTGGGATCAATAGCCATCTGGTTGTCATTCAGGATAACCAGCAGGTTTGTATTCTGAATCCCGGCATTATTCAACCCTTCAAATGCCAAACCTCCTGTCATGGAACCATCGCCAATTACTGCAATAACCTGGCGCCTGGTTTCCCCTTTCAGCTTGGAAGCAATTGCCAATCCCAGGGCAGAGGAAATGGAAGTTGAAGAATGTCCTACCCCAAAAGCATCGTATTCGCTTTCGCTTCGCCTTGGAAAACCACTGATTCCATCCAGCTTACGGTTGGTATTGAAAATATCTTTCCTACCTGTAAGAATCTTATGCCCATAAGCCTGATGACCCACATCCCACACAATTTCATCATAGGGTGTATTAAACACATAATGCAGAGCAACAGTTAGTTCCACCACCCCCAAACTTGCCCCCAAATGACCCGGATTGGTGCTTACTTCATCAATAATAAACTGACGCAACTCCCGGCTCACCTCTTCCAGTTCCTCTTCTTTGAGTTTGCGAAGATCTGAGGGATAAGTTATCCGATCTAATAAATTTAAAGGTAATTCACTCATTCTACCTGTTAATAAGGGACTATCTGCTAATTTTTACACAAAAATAACATACAAAGTTAAGAATACTGAAATTAAAAAATATATTTTAATACTCCTCCGACTAATTTCTATATTTGCACGCAGAATCTAGGAGTATTTCATTTTCTCTTCGTTTAAATTAATTATATTTTTAGTTATTTCCTGCTCAGAGGTATGAATTTAATAATTTACGCAGAGCCATTAAAGAAATAACCATTTAAACATCAAAAATTTAAAAAATATGACAAAGATGAAAATTCAAAAATCAGGTTATCTTCTGCTTCTTATGCTGGTATTTGTTTCTTGTGTGCCCTTAAACAAATATAAAAAGTTGAATGATGCCAACCAAAAATGTGAACAGGAACGCGATTTGCTTAAAAATGACAACGAGAAATTTACTGTAAGCAATACCGAATTGCTCTCAAAAAATGATTTGTTGAATAAAGAGTTGAAGCAACTGGTGAATGACAGCATCGAAAAAACAAAAACTTTAGAACGACTTCAAAAGGAAAATTCCGAATTGAACGAAATGAACAAAAACATGCAGGAGTCGCTCAAAGGAACTGCACGTGACAAGAGTAAGCTGTTTAACGAATTGCAGAAAACCCAGGCCGGCCTGCAGGAAAAAGAGAAAAACCTGGAAGAAAAGGAGAAAAGCTTAAACGACTTAAAAGTTGAACTCGACAAGCAGAATGCAAGCCTGAAATCCTTACAAAGTATTCTTTCCCGTAAGGACTCCGTGGTTAAATCATTAAAGGATAAAGTTTCCAATGCCTTACTGGGTTTTGAAAACAACGGATTAAGCGTCAACATAAAAAATGGCAAGGTTTATGTGTCGCTCGAAGAACAGTTGTTGTTCCGCACCGGCAGTACCGCCGTTGATTCAAGGGGGGTAAGTGCTTTGAAAAAATTATCCAAAGTGCTGGAACAGAATGAAGATATAAACATCATGATTGAAGGACATACGGATGATGTGCACTACAAAAGCCCGACAGCCTCAATACAGGATAATTGGGATTTGAGCGTAAAAAGAGCAACAGCAATCGTACGTATACTGCTCGATGGTTCTAAAATAGACCCTAAAAGACTAACAGCAGCAGGTCGCGGAGAATTTGTCCCCATTGATCCTGCAAAAACGCCTCTAGCCAGACAAAAAAACCGCCGTACAGAAATTATCCTTACCCCTAAACTTGACGAACTGTTTAAAGTATTGGAAAACAATTAATTATATTAATTTCCTTGGAAATTGTTCTCCAATTAAATATTGAAGTTTCGCAAGTAGTAAAAAGGGGTAATAACGGGATACTGCTTTATGGTAATACTCAGTGAAACTCAGGTTTTTCTCAGCGGATCTCAGCGTAAATGAAGATCATTACACTGAGAAACACTGAGTTAAAATGAGGTCTGCTGAGATATATTATTCTTTGTCTTAAAACTTCACCGCTTAGCGAAAAATGCGTTTCATGCTAAGGCACAAAATACATTAACCACTAAGGCACGGAGGACACAGAGGGCACGGAGAATAGAAGTGGTTTGAGATGGTCTGAAATACATTTACCACAATGGCACAAAGTTCACTAAGAATACAAGTTCTTTGTGAACCTTGTGTAATCCTTGTGTCCATTGTGGTAAAATGATAGTTCAAGATGGTTCAAAGTTTCTTGTGTTCCGGAATGAATTTTATATTAAGCCGCATAGCGGCGTCCTATTAAATAAAAGGTTGAAAGGGTTTGAAATACATTTATCTAAAAAAGTTACGCTGAGAAATACTCAGCGTTTCTCATCTTAACTCATGACTTTCTCAGCGAAAGAATAATTTATTTTTTAACCCCTTCTCCAAAAATTTCAACCCGCCTTTTTTAGCCCTTGGTAAATGGGGTTGAAAGACAATAAATCACTGACCTTAAATTTTTTTTATTCAAGTGAATATTGAGTTGTGAAACTTAAATTAAATATTGTAAAACCTGAACTTGTTTATATCATAAAAAATTATAAATTTGTTAACCATATCATAATCACCAGCTTTACAAGATAAAATTATACAGTCATCGTCATTTATAACATAATCTTATATGATGAAAAATCTGTTCTGGTTAGGAATTATTTTTCTGATAAGTTCCTGTAGTTCAACCAGGTTTATTGATCTGGGAAATAAAGTTGCCACTGATGGAATAACAGTTTCACAGAAAGCCGTCGAAATTTATTCCACTTTATCGCAACAGGCCGGCATTGAAAAATTGCAGGAAGACAAATTGTTTATCCTTACCGACCCGTACCCTGAAAGCTTATCACTCCCCGATTCAAAACTGCAGGACTTTTCAAAACAAATTGAACCACGCATCAAAGCCTATCAAAGCTTGATGAACATTTACAAGGGTTTTAACCTTTTAGCAGATACCCATTTTGGAGATAAGACGCAGGAAACCATCAGTGGGCTGACCGACAGTTACAACACCCTTTCCTCGCTTCCCGACCTGCCTGCTTCAGTTTCATCTTACCTGCCAGAACTGTCAAAGCAACTGTCAGAAGCTGTCCAGGCTAAAAAAATAAAAAATTACCAGCTTATTTTATCCAACTTAACCGGTTTATACCTGAACTATTGGAAAAATGACGAACCTGTATGGAACGTAATGATCGATGCCCTTTATGATAAATATGCCAAAGGGATGAACTCTGTAAGCCCCCTGAAATATGATGTGAAGAAAATTTCGCAAAGCCTGAAAGAACCTTACAAGGATGATGAAACCATGATCCTGCTTTATAAACTGAACCAGAGAAACGAAATTTACAGTCAGCGGGATGCCGTGAAAAAACAACTCTGCAATTTTGAAAATATCCTGACAGCCCTGAATTTGGCCCATTCAGAATTGGCCAAGAAAAAACCCAATTTTGCGGTTGCCCTTTTAGAAATCAATTCTCTTGAAACCCTTTTAAAATAGGACAAAATGGAAGATAGACTTAAAACAACCCTTGTTCAGGCCATTTCCGAATTTAACAGCAAAAGGGCGGAGATCCTCCAACTGGCCTTCGACCAGGGTGGCCGGCCGGCTGTTACAAAGCTGGAACAGGAATATGACGCCCTCCGGGATGCTTATTTTGAAATCTGCAAACAGCAGCTTGATAAAAACAACCACCTTTATGTACAGCTCATCAATACAGCTACTGACGAAACCGATAAATTAAGAAACACCATTCAGTCACTCACTAACATCAACGACATCACCAATTCATTGACAACAGTAGTCAATATTATAGGACGCCTTATCATTGTTCTTGGCTAACCATATTCTTATTTACTCACCCAAATAAAAAATCATTATGGAAAAGTTAGTATTGACCGATCAGAATGTAGTCCCTGACGAAGAACTGATATTCTCAATTATTGGAGAAAACAGCGTTTTTTGGAAAAGGATAATGAATTATCTTTATGACATGGACGAGAAAAATGAAATCTCTGAAGTTTGGAAATACTATAACGATGGGAAAAGTTGGCTTTTCCGTACGCTGAAGAAAAAGAAAACCATTTTCTGGGTGGGCATATTGAAAGACACATTCAGGGTAAGCTTTCTGTTTCCGGATCAGGCAGAGAAATTGATTAAAAACAGTGATTTACCCCAGCTTTTAAAAGATGATTTTCAATTTGCCAAGAAATCGAGGATGGGCCGCAGCATTACCATAACCCTGAACAGCCCTTTTGATTCGGATAATATCATCAAACTGATAGACATCAAATTGAAACTTCTTTAAATTCAGAACGAAAAAAAATCATGACCAGACCACATGAACAGGTTTATACAAGATTGAAAGTATCCCAAATCCATGGCGTCGGCGTATTCGCAATACTTGACATACCGCGGGGAACTTATGTTTTTGAAGGAGATACCTCTGAAATTGTCTGGTATGATGAAAAGGACCTGGACCTTCCCCATCAACCGGATTCTGTTCAAAAGCTCTATGAAGACTTTTGCATCCTGAAGACAGAAAAGGGCAGAAGGAAATTGGGTTGCCCGGCAAATTTCAACAACATGAACAGTTCGTGGTATGTGAATTATTCGGATAAGCCCAACCTTGCTTTTGACGAAGAAAATGGATTTTATACCCTCCGCGATATTCAGGAAGGGGAAGAACTGACTGTAGATTATGACACTTACAGTGAAAACAGTTGACCCTTCAATTAATCACGGGTTTATAGATCAGCAGGAAGGGGAATCTTATAAATAGGCTGGCCCAGGAATTTTTCTATCTTCTGAAGGTTCCTTCTATCCTTATCATTTACCAGGGTAATGGCCACACCTGTATTTTCGGCACGTGCCGTACGGCCTATACGGTGAATGTAATCTTCAGCATCGGGCGGTACATCATAATTAACAACCAGATCAATATTTTCAATGTCAATACCCCTGGAAATGATATCTGTAGCAACCAGAATCTGATATTTGCGGTTGCGAAATTCCCGCATCACGTCTTCTCTGTCTTTTTGATCCAAATCTGAATGGATGGCCTGAACTTTTCTGCCCAGGTGGCGCAAATCGCGTTCTATATTTTTAACCTTGATCTTGGTAGAGGAAAAAATAATGATGCTCTTTACATCGTCCTTATCCTTAAGCAGGTTGCAAATCAGTGCGTTTTTCATTCCGTCGGGGACCATATAAACTGCCTGCAAAATACCCTCTGCCGGTTTAGAAATAGCAATATTAATCTGAACGGGATCTTTAAGTATCTTTTTAGTAAGCTCCCGTATTTTAGGAGGCATGGTCGCAGAAAACAAGAGAGTCTGACGGCTTTTAGGCAGATAATTGATGATCTTCATGATATCATCATAAAATCCCATATCGAGCATACGATCGGCCTCATCAAGGACAAGGTGCTGCAGGTCATCAAAATTCACGTATCCAAGATTAATATGAGAAAGAAGCCTGCCTGGGGTGGCAATCACAATGTCTACCCCTTTTACCATAGCTTTTTTTTGCTGGTCCCATAAGGAACTGTCGTTCCCTCCATAAACAGAAATTGAACTGATGGGAGCGAAATAGGCAAATCCGGAAAGCTGCTGGTCAATCTGCAGGGCCAGTTCGCGTGTAGGAACAATGATCAACGTACTGATATGACTGCCCCAATTGGCATTTCGAATCATTTTATTGATAATCGGAAGAAGATAAGCAGCAGTTTTTCCTGTCCCTGTCTGCGCGCAACCAATCATATCCTTGTTGTCCAAAATAGGCGGTATGGTTTGCTCCTGAATAGGAGTAGGCTTTTCAAAACCCATCGCCACCAAGCCTTCATTTATTTCCGGTTCAAAATGAAAATCGTCGAATGTCAAGATCTTAAGTTTTATAATTTTTATTTCAAGAGCAAAGATATATAATTTTGACTTACTTCCATTTTGTCCTATCAACCCTACTCAGCCTCCCTATTTTATAAATCCGGCTAAAAATGACAATAAAATGAATATTCCCTCTGTTTTTTTTTAAATTATATTTGTTTATAATAGTTTATCCTTTATTTTTATTTTTTGTAATTGAAAGGAGATGATTTTAAAAATATAATTTGGTTCAATTTAAACCCATCAGTGAAGTTGGCTGGCAAAAACAAGATTAAGTTATTCTATGTCAATAACTTATAATAAAATCTCTGTTCCCCGGCTAAATTAATGGTAAATAATTGTTCTAATCTTTAAATTATTTTTTTTTAAATTTGGAGGCTTTAAAAAAGAAAAAGTTAAAAAAATATAACATAATACTGTTTAAAATTTAAAACATGAGTATTTTACAAGAAAGAATGGCCACCTATGATGACGCTGAAAAAGTCAGAGAGACAGGTCTATATCCCTATTTTAGAATGATTGAATCGGATCAGGATACTGAAGTTCTCATGAATGGGAAAAAAGTATTGATGTTTGGCTCGAATTCATATCTTGGGTTAACTTGCCATCCAAAAATAAAGGAAGCAGCCAAAAAAGCCATAGACAAATATGGAACCGGTTGTGCTGGCTCACGTTTTTTGAATGGGACATTAGACATCCATATTGAATTGGAAGACCGCCTTGCTAAAATGGTGCATAAAGAAGGTGCATTAGCATATAGTACCGGTTTTCAGGTTAATGTGGGGGTTGTTTCAGCATTAACCGACCGGAATGATTATATCCTCCTGGATGAATTAGACCATGCTTCGATTATTGAAGGCAGCCGTCTTTCATTTTCAAAAGTTTTAAAATACAAGCACAACGATATGGATTCGTTGGAGTCCAAACTTAAACTTTGTGATCCGGACAGAATAAAGTTGATTGTCACCGATGGTATTTTCAGCATGGAAGGCGATATCGTCAAGTTACCCGAAATGGTTAGGCTTGCTGAAAAATACGATGCCTCCATCATGGTTGATGACGCTCATTCCATTGGCGTTATCGGGGAAAAAGGTTCAGGTACTGCTTCACATTTCGGCCTGACCGACAAAGTTGACCTCATCATGGGTACTTTCAGCAAATCCCTGGCTTCCTTAGGCGGATTTATTGCCAGCGATGCCCACACCATTGATTTCCTCAAGCACAATTCACGTTCGCTTATTTTCAGCGCCAGCATGACTCCTGCTTCAGCTGCCAGCGTTTTAGCTGCAATTGACATTATGGAAAGCGAACCTGAAAGAATTCAACATCTTTGGGATATTTCCCATTTTGCACTTGATAGTTTCAAAAATATGGGTTTTGATACCGGACATTCCGAAACTCCTATCATTCCTTTATTTGTAAGGGATAATACAAAAACCCTGGAATTGACCAAGATGCTGCTTGATGAAGGTATTTTTGTTAATCCTGTTCTTTCTCCTGCAGTGAAAAAAGAAGATACACTGATCCGTTTCTCTCTGATGGCTACCCATACCAAACATCAGGTTGAAATTGGCCTGGACAAGATTTATAAAGTAGCTAAAAAGTTAGGCATACTTTCAACTGTTGTTGCTTAAATAATCCACCTGATGAAAAAGGTTGTTTTTATAACAGGCGTTACATCGGGATTCGGGAAAGCCACTGCCGAATTATTATCACAGAAGGATTATACCGTATATGGAACCAGCCGGAAAGCCATTGTTCAGGGTACTCCATATACACTTGTAAATATGGATGTGACAGACAGGGAATCCATCCACCGGGCCGTAGATACGGTTATTCAGAAGGAAGGACGTATAGATGTCCTCATCAACAATGCCGGCATGGGAATTTCAGGATCCCTTGAAGACACTTTGCCCGATGAATCAAGGCTTCAGGTTAATACTAATTTTTGGGGCACAGTAGATACCTGTCAGGCAGTTTTGCCCTATATGCGCAAACAGGGCAAGGGCCTGATTATCAATACCAGTTCGATTGGAGGATTGATAGGGCTTCCTTTTCAAGGTTTTTACTCGGCCAGCAAATTTGCCATTGAGGGATATAGCGAAGCATTGCGTATGGAAATCAAACCTTTTCATATAAAGGTGGTGGTGGTCAATCCTGGCGATTTTCATACCAATTTCACGGCAAACCGTAAATTGATCATGCAGGGCGGAAAAGAAAGCGCTTATGATGCTTCTTTCCAGAGAACACTTGCTGTGATTGAGCATGACGAAACCCATGGCCTGCCCCCACAAGCTCTAGCTAGAAAAATTGCCTCCATCATTGAAAAGAAAAACCCTTGTGGACGGTATGTAGTATCCTCTTTCGTTCAGAAAATTGCAGTATTTTTGGAACGTATCCTTCCCGATACCTGGTTTGATGCAATAATCGGATGGAACTATAAAGTTTAGAATACTATCCCTTTTAGAATACTATCCTTCAAGATATACTGAGGCCGGAATTTCATAACATTCCGGCCTTTTATTTTAAAAACAGATACCCGTAGCGTCAGGACTTCTGATTTCCCCTCTTCATTATTGCTTAATCAATACTTTAATATCCTGTTCCCTTTGCTGGGGAGAGACCTGCAGGGCAACAATTTTTCCATTCTCATACCGGCCTTCAACAACCGTCTTTTCTGAAGCATGAAGTTTAAACGTTACGTCCCATTCTTTGGGCCAGGCCGGGAATAGGAAAATATCCGACTGGTCATTGAAAAGCAACATGGTTTGGAGCCCGGCCATTCCTGAACCTCCCCAATTGTGATCAGGCAGCCAGTCGTGACCCGGGCCGAAAAAAGCAGGGAACTTCAAATTGGCGTTTTTATTACTGAGTTTTTCAATAATCAAACGGCGGGCATCCTCCCTCCTCCCCATCATGGCTGCATAAATCGGAGTACACATCCAGCTCCAAAATTCAAGGGCACTTTGCCGGTTTGAAGGTAAATTTTCCCATGTATTGTTGGCTTCAGCCAGGCCCTCACTTTTGCCTGCATGAAATAAACCATAAGGCCAGAGGGTATACATCTCAGGAAAATCGGTGGTATTGTATTCCCTGCCATAGATTTTGGCCGGTTTGATGACTGTTTTTCCATTACGGGTTTCAAAATTGATATCCGGAATATGTTTGGCAAATGCCTCAAACCAGTTTCTTGCCTCCAAAGGAACTTTGGAAGGAGGAAAAGAAAGAATCTCTTCGGTGATGCGCTTCAACCCGGCGACTACCTCTACAGGATCAGTTGCTTCGGAATATAATTCCAGGCTGTTCAAAGGGAATAATACCAGTTTCCCGTTTTCATCATATTCACGGCCGGTACGTTTAAGATTCTCCATACGGTAATGTTCGTCATAAAACCTGGCTACCGACTCAATAAATGGAAGATAACTGCTCAAATCCTCTCCAGAATATTTTACCAGTTGAAGGGCCATGAAAGCAAATTCAACCTGCATGGATAAATGATATTTCAAATGGGCAGGAGACATTGGCCCATTTGAAGAAGAAAGCCTGTTAACGGGCAAACCGCTGAGGTCTAGTGGCTCGGCAAAGGCAGCACCTCCATGGTTCCAATATAACTTTGAACGGGCTTCGGCAACTGGCAACCTGTCTGTATAAAATTTAAGCGAAGGGCTGACCAGGTCAAAATCGCCTGATGCAAGGCCAGGCCAGCCAATTAAACGCTGGTTCTGGCCCATGAAGAGATTGCCCCAACGGCGATAATCCGGAGTGACCTTTGCATTAATTTTGTAATGTGAAGTATAATGTTGAATTAATCCGGGATCAGGAGGATCCATGGTGAAAATGCCACCGTTAAATTTTAGCGGAAGCTTACCGCCACGGTTGCAGGCCCACATATAACGGAAAAGCTGATAATTCCTGCCAATCTGCCAGGCTGTATCACCAACACCCGCCTGTGGATTGATAAATATATAACTTCTCTGCCAAAAGTCAGCCCACCACTGTTCTCTCTCTTTTTGCGCATCACTTATCTGAACTGTTGCCTGATGTGACAACAAGGAAACTTCTTCCTTCCATTTTTCAACATCAGTTTCCTGTTTTACCAACGGAACGATAATCAAATTATGCGCCGAAGCAGCCTTCTGGGATTTCAGATGCCAGGCCCTGCCCGACCATTTCTGCCACTGAACAGTTTCAGATCCGGCTGCAACCAAGCCTTTCCCTGAAATCATCCCGCCAAAAATCAGATTTCGCGTAAAATCATTAATAGTACTGCTGAAGGGCTGAAAATTCTGTTTTCTAATTAATTGGTTTACTATAAGTTGACTATTATCATTTTGATGGTACCAGACAATGGAATTTTTGTTTGGATTAACTATATCAGCCCGTACAAGCGAATTACCTCCAAAATCATAATTCCCCAGACCGACCGAATCGTTCCTGTCGCGCCAGGTAGCAAATGAGGCCGTCAGAATTGTAGGAACAGAAGATTCGGCCTGTGCATACAATACAGGCCGCCGGACATCATACCACAGGCGAATCCTACCTTTCATCCCGTTTTTTAATTGCCCTGTAATAATGATCTGACTGCTATAAATGTCCAGTTCCTGTTTAAATTTACAGCCTGTTGCAAAAGGATTGGGACTAAGATGCAACCTGACGCATCCCAGTTTCAACAAATCGGAATTTTCGTCATAACTTTCATTACTGGCAAGATAAAGGAATATGTCCCCGTCTTGTACCCAGGCATTCAGGCCCATTCCTTTATTTCCGCTCAAAGGCATTGATCCGGCAGATGATTCGGATTGTTCAGTCCAAACAACATTATATGAATTTATCTGCTTTTTGATTCCGGCAATGCTTAACCCTCCATTTTCCGCATACGCCTTCGCCATAAAAATCATGGGAAGTAAAAAGAATAACCATCTTTTGCTAAAAAACACTTTCATAATGTTCGGGATTATACTTCAAGTTTAATATTCAAAGCAGGTGTCATTTTGATAAAGCCTTGTTTAAACCTGCAAACGGCCCTACATCGGCAGTTGTCAACACATGGTTGGTAACCGGCACCTGTGAAAATTGATCAGCTCCTGTATCTTTGTGAAGGCCACGTGCCTGTCCGTCAATATCAATGCTGACATAGGGATAAGAACCATCCCCGGCACCAATTGCAGAACTACCGGACAAAAGATGAAAGATACCATTAATATCAGCCGACATATTGGGATCTTCAGAAATATAACCATCTGCCGGAATGGAACCTGCCTGGGTATTCCATAATATATTACCTTTCCAGACCGGATTGACATAAGGGCCTTTTATTGAAACTGCTTCCCCACCCTGAATTATATTATTTGAAAAATCAATATTTGTCGCACCCAGGCCATTTTTCCTGTTTGGTTCAGAATAATTGGAAGCACAATCCACCATTGTATTAAAAACAATCTGCACCCTGTCGGGACGGTCGTGACTGATCAGTTTGTCACCATCTGCAACTTCCCCGTCACCGTTATTGCAAACAATAGCCCTGGAACAATTCTTAAAAAAATTGCAATAGATCTTATGGTCATCTCCGCTGAAACGCAAGCCGGTACAACCTATAAAGAAATTGCCATAGACCTCGCTCTTGTTCCCGTGCCTTAGAGAAAGTTCTTCGCTGCCTTCCCCGAAAGTGTTGAACCTTATAATATTTCTACAGGATTTATGGCAAATACATCCCTCATTTTCACCGGCAGTTTTTACAAACAGGTTGTACTCCACCACACAAAAAGCAGAATCCATGCTTCTTGAACTTAACCCAATCTGTATGGCCGAACAATTATTTGCTTTGGGCGGGAAATTATAAAAATAATTATGATGGATCCAGGTCCTTTTGGCCATCCTGTCGTGTCCCGGTCCCTGAACGGAGATCATCTGGCCTTCATCTTTCTTATTCTGAAAAGTATTATAACTTATCTCATTATCATCACCCGATACAGTCAGGTAAGCCTTCGTACCGGAATTTACAGGAGCACATTCAAAAATATTCCGGGTGATCAGGCAATGAGTTGCTCCGGACGCAATTTGTGTACTGCCGGTATTATGGGTAAACTTAAATCCCTTTATGACAATGTATGATGAAGGAGAAGAGACCACAAATCCGCCCTGGCCGATGATCTCGACACCACCTGTTTTCTGAGCAGCAATGATGACAGGCATTTGTTTAGTTCCACGGACTGCAATACGGATATTCCCGGTAGTAGTATAAAGCCCATCATCAACAATAATTTGTTGGCCTGCCTTAGCACGATTAATAGCAGTTTGCAAAGCAGAAATTGTATTGACATGGATTATCTGTGAATAAGCTTTGTCCATTCCATAGAAGCAAAGGAGAATAACAATCCACACAATCCCGGTAATTCTAATTCCTGCAGATTTAGGAATTCTTATTTTAAAGAATTCATCTTGTCTTTTCATTATATAACCTGAATATTTTATTAAAAAATTAGCCCTGGCATAGGGATCAGGAATTTGTACAATTAAAAGTACAAAAGTCTGAAAATAAACATATTGAAAAGGAAGGAAAAAGGCCCGCTGAAGGATTAACAATAGCGGGCCTGTAAAACTTATTTAACCAGAAAAGTATCGTGCAAACGGATATCTTCAGATGAACTGCCGACTTTCACTTCAAACTCTCCGGGTTCAACAGTCCAGTTCATATTGCGGTCAAGAATAGCCAGGTCGTCTGGTTTCAGGGTGAAAGAAACGGTCCGTTTCTCTCCAGGTTCCAGATGGATGCGTTCAAATCCCCTTAATTGTTCCTGGTATTCAATCACGCTGTTTGTCTTTTCGTGAATATACAACTCTACAACTTCGTCACCTGCCATTTTCCCGGTATTTTGAATATCAGCGCTGACATTCACCAGGCCCTGGTTATTTTCTTCTTTGGGATCAATCTTAAGTGCAGAATATTCAAAGGTGGTATAACTAAGACCGAAACCGAAAGGATACAATGCCCCAACAATACGGGTTTTCCCTTTGCCATTGGGGCCTTCGCCAGGTTGTCCTGCCTGAGAGCCGGGCTTTACGGGAAAGTTAAAAGGCAATTGCCCTACAGTCCTGGGAAAAGTAATAGAAAGTTTACCACCGGGATTATAATCACCGAACAAAACCTGGGCAACAGCCAGACCTCCAAATTCACCCGGGAACCAGGTGTCAAGAATGGAAGGTACGTTCCTGTCAGCCCAATTAATTGTCAAAGGCCTGCCATTAACCAAAACCAAAACAATTGGTTTCCCTGTTTTATACAGAGCCTGTAACAGATCAAGTTGATGCCCGGGAAGGTCGAGGCTTGTCCTGGAACGGCTCTCTCCCACTGTTTCTTCATTATCGCCCAGGTAAACGACAACAGCATCAACCTGGGCAGCCTTGGCAACTGCTTCGTCAATCAATGCCTGTTCTTCTGCAGGAGGAGGAGTGGGTATGATCTCATTTTCAGGCCAATCTTTATCAAAGGTATTGCAACCCTTGGCATATTCAATATTTACCCCAGGGCCGGCTACCTTTTTCATCCCTTCCAACATGGAAACAACAGGTAAGTTGGAAGGCCCATAGCGGCTGATAAAAGGAGTGATTTCCGTAGCAGCCGGGCCTGTAACCAGGATTGATTTATATTGAGTCCTGCTGAAAGGAAGCAAATGGTTTTCGTTCTTTAAAAGAACAACCGACTCCTGACAGGATTGAAGAGAAGTCTTTACGGCCTCATCGTTGCGGACAATCTTGTCTGCTGCAGCCGGATTTTCCACATAAGGTTGATCAAATAATCCAAGGGCAAATTTCACATGAAGGATTTCCCTCACCCTTTGGTCCAAAGTTTGTAAAGAAATACGGCCTTCTTTAACATCTTCCCTAAGGGGATTAATATATGCCTGCGGCATTGTAAAATCCGTACGGATATTCAGGCCGGCTTCAACCACCTGCCTGATGGCGTCTTTATAATCTGAGGCTACATGATGTTTTTCCCATACGTATTCAACTGCACGGCTATCCGACACTACATAACCTTTAAATCCCCACTGCTGGCGAAGGAAATCGTTAAGGAAATATTTGCTGGCAATAATAGGAACCCCGTCCCAATCGTTGTATGAAGCCATCACGCCCAATGCCCCTGCTTCTTTTACAGCAACCTTAAAGGGGTAAAGATACATCTGCTGCATTTCGCGTGGAGCTACTTTGGGGTCTGTACGGGCATTCCCGTCACGTCCCCCTTTAGGAATACTATAAACGGCAAAATGTTTCAGGGTAGAAACAATTCTTTCATCCTGCATACCAAGTACCATCTGCTTTCCCAGCTGAGCGATAAGAAAAGGATCTTCGCCGTATGTCTCGACTACCCTGCCCCATCGCTGATCCTGCGAAACATCAAGTATAGGGGCATATACATTGGTATAACCTAAGGCACGGGCTTCACGGCCTTCAATTTTGCCTATCTGATAAACCAGCGATTTATCCCATGTACTCCCCTGCCCTATCTGTGAAGGAAAAGAAGTAGCACGGTCGTGGCATAATCCCCTGATCCCTTCATTGGTGAAATCAACAGGGATTCCGTGGGGCGTCTCTTCAACAAACCATTTTTGAACCGCATTAATTGCTGCAGCATGTTTGCTGAAAGGATAGGAATAAGCAGTAACCGACTTTTTGTTATAGGCAACACTGTTCAATTCCTCGTCGATATTGCCAATTCCGTCTTTCCAGATTTCATTTTTCCAGGAAGGGGAAGGCATTTCTTCCTTTAGAACCCTGCCATAACCATATAATGTCGCCATCTGGCAAGTCTTTTCCTCAAGGCTCATCTGCGACAATAAATCCTCTACCCTTTTATCAATAGGCTGGGCGGGATCTTCATAAATATCCTTTTTCCCGTTCTTATTGAAATCTATCCAACCTTTATGATAAATATTCTGTTTGCCGGATTGCGCATAAAGCGACAGCCCCGTCAGAACAAATACCATTAAAATATACCATGTTTTTCTCATCCTATACTAAATTTAAATTACTCTATTTTATTGAAATTAAAAGGGCCAATTTATCTAATTAATACAAAACTAAAGAAGAAATTATCGTTCAATATGGTGGATTTTTTGTTCAAAGGTGGAATAAAACATTTAATAATTTCAGAAGAAATTATTAACATTGATAACAGTCAATATTTAAGCGAAAAATGAATCTGGAAGTAGAAACACAAACGAATGTATATCAATATGTCGCATCTGAATATCAGGATGCTTTTCTGCCGTATAAGGCAAAAAAGCGAAATGTTTTTATTCCATCAGGTTAGTAAAATCAATTTCAGAAGCCTGTTCAACTTCCATAATGGTTCCGTTTTCACAACGTAAAGTACGGGAAA
>JAUZOH010000041.1 GCA_030706565.1 Bacteroidota bacterium
GCTTCTGTTAAGAGTTATACCGGACAAGGAAATCCTTATTCCCATGATTTGAATAATAAAATTGTAGAAAACGGGCATTATGTATGGCTGAATTATTGTGAAAAAGAGCTGAGGGAATCATGGAATCAGCGCAGCAGGTTGGTTTATGACGGTAAGGACAGGAAAGGGCAGGACATTAAGTACACGTTGATTCGTTACCTTACCTCCAGGGGATTGGACAAAGATGCTAAGGGGGTTAATGCCCTAAGTGAGCAGGACGTGCGAAATATTGAATGGGGAATGTCTAACTATATTTTTCAGAATAAAATCGGGCTGTATCCAAAAATCTATGAAACTATTTGGCAGATTGATGTTTTTCGAAAGGGGGGTAACCCCAGCGGGCATTCTGTAACACAAAGGATTCTTTATCTTTCTGCAGCTTTCCATATTATAGGTGAAAATTTTTGGTTTGGTACCGGAACAGGTGATGTGAAAGCAGCGTTTCATACCATGTATAAGAAATTAGACTCTCCGCTGACTGCACGTTGGAGGCTGAGGGCACATAATCAATTTGTTACATTTTTTCTGAGTTTCGGGATATTCGGTTTTTGCTGGATTATGTTTGCATTTATTGCTCCCGTCATATTGGAAAAAAAATCTTTTGATTTTCTGACCTTCATCTTTTTGTTCGTGGCCTTTGCCTCCATGTTGAACGAGGATACTTTGGAAACCGAAGCAGGCATGGTTTTCTTCGCTTTCTTTTACTCTTTTTTTATCTTTGGGCGGGATAAAAAAACATTGGCATGCGTTTAGGTACTTCATTTTTTGAGCAGGATGTCTTGGTGGTCGCACCATTATTAATAGGTAAACAGTTGGTAAGGCTTTATGATGACGGACACCTTGAAAAATATATCATCAGCGAAACCGAAGCTTACGACGGGGAAAACGATTTGGCCTGCCATGCATGTAGAGGCCGTACCGAGCGCAATAAGGTGATGTACGGCCAGGGCGGATTAATTTATGTTTACCTGGTTTACGGGATGTACTGGATGATCAATTTCGTGACCGGTCAGAAGGACCAACCTCAGGCTGTATTGCTCAGGGGAGTTGAAGGAATAAACGGGCCGGGAAAACTTACCCGCCAGCTTCAAATTGATAAAAGTTTCTACGCTGAGGACCTGGCTACCTCTAAAAGAATTTGGGTGGAAGATGACGGAACCACTTCCAAATTCAGGACAGATAAACGGGTAGGCATTGACTATGCCGGTGATTACTGGAAAAACGTTCCCTGGAGATTTATAAAAATATAGTAACTTTTATTTGGACCCTTTTTGAGAATCTTTTATGCTGTTAGCAGGAGTTTCTTCTGCGGGATTATTCTTTTTTTCAGGCAAGGGCTCATTTCCATAGGCAACACCTTCGATTTCGTAAGCCGGTATTTCTCCATATCCGCCAATGGCCTCCTGGTGGGTGATTAATACAATAGAAGCTCCGACATTGACGGCTTTCTTCTTCAAACGGATAATGGCACTTTCCTTAGCCGCTTTTTTGCTTCTTGTACTTGGAGCGGAATTTGCAATTAGGTTCCCTCTGTTGTACAATCCCTGTATGTCATTAGGATTCTCTGTGGTCAATACCGATTCCCATTGGTTTTCTCCGATCATTTTAACAAGAGGTTCGTTGTATCTTTCGATTTTGCCGTCCCTGTATATGATTTTTTCAATCTGTTTCCTTTCTATGTTTTGGGTTTGTTTAAAAAGATCATAGTATGTGATTTCAGTTGGTGAAATATTGATGACTTCTCCTAAAATGTATTTGCCTCCGAGCCTGTAAATTGTATCTTTAGCAGCTTTTGCCGGCCCCGGTTTCTGACCAAAAACAAAAAAACAGGAACACAACATCGTTCCCATTAACAACAACTTTTTCATGATTCTATATATTTCTTCTGTAATCTGATGTAAATGAGCTGTATCACTTCTGAAATGGTCGAAATTATGCACTGAAATTTCAGGAAACATACTCAAAGCAAATATTAAACGGAATTTTCAAAAAAAAAAATATTGCTGCAAGAATTAAATTCGGATTGTTTTTAATCGTGTAAAAACTTTTCAAATGAAGGTTTTATTATCCGGCAGAATGAGTTTAATTTGTGCAATTATTTTTATACGTTATGATTCTTTCAGAAAACTCACCACTGGACATATATAATCAAAAAAAAGATTTTTATGCTGATAAGGAAAAATCATTGAAAAGGAAACTTAACTGGTTATCTTTTTTTAGATTTTTTGTTTTCCTCTTTGCCCTTATTTTATTTTATGTCTTTTTTGCCAACCTGCGCATCCTTTCCTATATTTCGTTGTTTGCGGGAATTATAGCTTTTGCCTTGTTGCTTAGAAAATATTCCGTCCTGGAAATATTGAAAGACAGGACTGCCGGACTATGCCGTATCAATGAGAATGAAATCAAAGCCATGCAGGGAGATTTTTCCTCCTTCTATCCCGGAGATGAGTATATTGATCACGGGCATTCTTATTCCTATGACCTTGATTTATTTGGGGCAGGCTCTATTTTTCAATATCTGGACCGCACCTGTACCTGTGAAGGGAATAAATTGCTGGCCCAATGGCTTACCCATCCATCAAAGGATAAAAATGAAATTATATCCAGGCAAAAGGCTGTAGCTGATTTGTCTGAACATATTGACTGGCGGCAAAATTTTGAAGCCATCGGTAATTGCCTGGATGAAAAAACTTCAGATAAGGAAGAGTTTATACAGTGGTTATCGCAGCCTTCAGTGTTTTTGGAAAGCAGGTTTTATCGTTGGTCCCGTTTTATTATACCTGCAATTACCTTTGCGGTAATTGTTCTGGCAGCATGTTCACTGCTCTCGTGGTATGCCTTGTTATTGGCATTCCTGTTTCAGCTTTTTATTGCAGGAAGGGAAAACCAATATATTATTTCTTCTTATTTGCAATTGGGCACAAAAGAGCAGTCAATCAGTAAATATCGTTATCTGGCAGAGATGAGCATCAAAGGGAAATTTGCTGATCCCCGTTTACACGATTTGCAGTCAAAGTTGAACGATGGCTCGGGATTCTCGCTGAAGGAATTGGAAAAACTCGAAAAAATCCTGCATGCTTTTGAGCACCGGAACAATATGATTGCAGGATTTTTACTGAACGGATTTTTATTATGGGATATCCAATGTGTTCTGGAACTTGAAAGCTGGCGAGGCCGGAACAGATTGCTCGCCGAAAGATGGTTCGATGAAATTGCAGCGTTTGATGCCCTTTCCTCTTTGGCAAATTTTAGGTACAATCATCCTGATTATGTTTTCCCTCAGATTAGTACAGGGCTCCCGGTTTTAGATGTCCGTCAAATGGGGCATCCATTGCTTGATGAGAAAGTCAGGGTCTGCAATGATTTCGGGATTGAATCTCGGGGGCAGTTTGCAATCATTACCGGTGCAAACATGGCCGGGAAAAGTACTTTCCTTCGCACCATCGGAGTGAACCTGATTCTGGCAATGACCGGAGCCCCGGTTTGTGCAAAAAAATTCCTGTTTGAACCTTTCGATTTGTTTACCAGCATGCGTACCACTGATTCCCTTACAAAAAATGAATCTTATTTTTATGCCGAGTTGAAAAGGCTCAAAGAACTGATTGGTAAACTTGAAAACGGTGAAAAGATATTTATTATTCTTGATGAAATATTAAAAGGGACCAACTCAACAGACAAACAGGCCGGTTCAAAAGCCATATTGGAAAAACTCATCCGGTTAAAGGGTGTGGGGATCATCGCAACCCATGATTTGTCGCTTACTGACCTGCAAAAAAAATATCCACAATTCATTCAAAACAGATGTTTTGAAATAGAAATTAATGGTGCCAAAATTTATTTCGATTATCTATTAAAGGAGGGCATCACCCGCAAGATGAATGCCATGTTGCTCATGCAGCAAATGGGGCTGGTTTCGTCCTTGTCGTAAAATTTTAATTTAAAATTATTAACAATTTTATTTATTTTTGAACAGCAAGGTTGTTCAAAATTCTTTTCCACTGCTTTTTTTTCTTTTTTTATCTTTGTCAAAACTAATAGAAAAGTATGACTGCTGTATATTCAGAAGATACTATTCAAACCCTGGAATGGAATGAACATATCCGCCGCCGCCCCGGAATGTATATCGGCAAGCTGGGTGACGGCTCTTCCCAGGATGATGGTATCTATATATTAATTAAGGAAGTAATCGACAATTCCATTGATGAATACATGATGGGATTTGGCAGGAAGATTGACATCAATATCTCCGACCACAAAGTGACCGTCAGGGATTATGGCCGTGGTGTGCCTTTGGGAAAAGTGAAAGATGTGGCTTCCAGGATGAATACCGGGGCTAAATATGATTCTAAGGTTTTTAAAAAATCGGTTGGGTTGAATGGCGTGGGTATCAAGGCTGTCAATGCTTTGTCGTCCAGTTTTAAAATCCAGTCATTCCGCGAGGGACAGGTTATGTCTGTTGATTTCACAGGCGGAAAACTGCTGAACGAGTCGCTCGAAAAATGTAACGGTAATCCTAATGGCACGCTGATCACATTTATGCCTGATGAACTGCTCTTTGGAAATTACCGTTTTATCTCGGAATATGTGGAAAATCTGATCCGCAACTATGTCTTTCTGAATTCTGGCCTGACCATTAATTTTAATGGTTCGGTTTATTATTCCAAGAATGGATTGCTCGACCTGCTTAACGAAAACATGAGCTCTCCCGGCTTATATCCCATCATCTATCTGAAGGGCGAAGATATTGAAGTGGCCATTACACATGGAGAACAATATGGGGAAGAATATTATTCCTTTGTCAACGGCCAGCATACGGTTCAGGGCGGGACGCACCTGACAGCCTTCCGCGAAGCCTTTGTAAAGACTATCCGTGAATTTTATAAAAAGGATTTTGATGCAGCCGATATCCGGGCTTCAATCGTGGCTGCTGTGAGCATAAAGGTTGAAGAACCTGTTTTTGAATCCCAGACAAAAACCAAACTGGGGAGCAAGGACATGTCTCCCGACGGGATTTCGGTCAGCAAATTTATCAACGATTTCATCAAGGAAAACCTGGATAATTATTTGCACAAAAATTCGGAAACCGCGGATATCCTGCTTCATAAGATTCAGGATTCTGAAAAAGAAAGGAAAGCTATTTCCGGAATACAAAAGTTAGCCCGCGAAAGGGCGAAGAAAGTCAGTTTACACAACCGTAAATTACGCGATTGCCGTATTCATTATGATTCGAATGATGAACGGCGGCTTGAGTCCACTATATTTATTACCGAGGGTGATTCGGCCAGCGGAAGTATCACCAAATCAAGGGATGTGAATACACAGGCCGTGTTCAGCCTCAGGGGCAAGCCACTCAATACTTTCGGGCTCACCAAAAAGGTGGTTTATGAAAATGAGGAATTCAACCTCCTGCAGGCTGCCCTCAATATTGAAGACGGGATGGATAACCTGCGTTACAACAATGTGGTGGTTGCTACCGATGCCGATGTGGACGGTATGCACATCCGGCTGTTGATGATTACTTTTTTCCTCCAGTTTTTCCCTGACCTGATTAAAAACGGGCACTTGTATATTTTGCAAACGCCCTTGTTCAGGGTTAGGAATAAGAAGGAGACTATTTATACCTATTCCCAGGAGGAAAAGGAATCGGCGATAAAGAAGCTGGGTGCCAATGTGGAAATAACCCGTTTTAAAGGATTGGGGGAGATCTCCCCGGATGAATTCCAGTATTTTATTGGAGCCGATATCCGGCTTGATCCCGTGCGTCTGAAAAAGACTGACGGAGTACATTCCATGCTCGAATTTTATATGGGGAAAAATACTCCGGAACGGCAGGGGTTTATTATTGATAATTTGAAAATCGAAGAAGATTTGGTTGAAGAAGAAAGCTCAAAATAGATGAACGACGAAAATAACAACATAGAGAATACTGAAAATGCTGCTGAGAAACCTGAAAATACTCCGGAAAGTGAAGTAACAGAAGGTGTTTTGGCAGAAGGTGGCGGAGAACATGGTCCGGATGACCTGAAGAAAATCTCCCTGCTTTCTGGCATGTATCAGGACTGGTTTTTGGAATATGCTTCCTACGTGATTCTGGAAAGGGCTGTTCCTCATATAGAGGATGGTTTGAAGCCTGTGCAGAGGCGTATCCTCCATTCTATGAAACGTATGGATGACGGGCGCTACAATAAGGTGGCCAATATTGTCGGCCATACCATGCAGTTCCATCCTCACGGCGATGCTTCCATTGGCGATGCCCTGGTTCAGCTTGGACAGAAAGAATTGCTTGTCGATGCCCAGGGTAACTGGGGCAATATTCTGACCGGTGATTCGGCTGCAGCTCCCCGGTACATTGAAGCCCGCCTTTCCAAATTTGCGCTGGAGGTGGTTTTTAATCCCAAAACCACGCAATGGCAGCTTTCTTACGATGGACGGAACAAGGAGCCGGTTACCCTGCCTGTTAAATTCCCTCTTCTGCTGAATCTGGGCGTTGAAGGTATTGCTGTAGGCCTGGCTTCTAAAATTCTTCCCCATAATTTTAATGAGCTGATTGATGCTTCCATTGATTATCTGAAAGGAAAAGAATTCCAGATTTTTCCGGATTTTCCTACTGGCGGTATGATTGATGTATCAAAATATAATGACGGGATCAGGGGAGGAGTAGTTAAAGTCAGGGCGCGCATCAAGCAATTTGATAAGAAAACCCTGGTTATTACTGAAATTCCTTATGGCACTACCACCGGAAGTCTTATAGATTCAATTGCCAAAGCCAGTGAGAAGGGTAAGATCAAAATCAAGAAAATTGACGATAATACTGCTCAAAATGTTGAAATCCTTATTCATTTGGCAGCAGGGGTTTCGCCCGACAAGACCATTGATGCCCTTTATGCTTTTACTGATTGCGAAAGCCCGATATCACCCAATTGTTGTGTGATTAAGGAAAGCAGACCTTGCTTTATCGGTGTTAGCGAAATTCTTAGGTATTCGACCGACCGTACCGTCGAGTTGCTTACCAGCGAATTGCAGATAAGGATGACTGAACTGGAAGACGATTGGCACATGTCATCCCTGGAAAAAATATTTATCGAAAATCATATTTATAATGATATTGAAAATTGCGAAACCTGGGAATCCGTAATCTCTACCATCGACAGCGGGCTTGAACCCTTTAAAAAACTTCTCCGCCGTAAAGTGGTGACGGAAGATATAGTCAAACTTACAGAGATCAAGATTAAACGGATTTCCAAGTTCGATGCGAAAAAGGCCGATGAATATATCAAGGGGCTTGAATCCGAGATGGAAGTGGTGAGATATAACCTTGATCATATTATTGACTATGCCATTGATTATTTCAAAGGAATAAAGAAAAAATACGGTGCAGGCAAGGAAAGAAAAACCGAGATCCGTAGCTTTGAAACCATTGTGGCTACTCAGGTTGTTGAGGCTAATGAAAAACTTTATGTCAACAGGGATGAGGGATTTGCCGGTACAGGCCTGAAAAAAGACGAGTACGTTTGCGATTGCTCGGATATTGATGATATTATTGCCTTTAAAAAGGATGGGACTTATTTGATGTCCAAGGTTGCAGAAAAATCATTCCTTGGGAAAAACATTCTTCATATTGCAGTTTATAATAAGAATGATAATCGGACCATTTATAATGTGATTTACCGGGATGGGTACAACGGGAACATCATGGTGAAACGTACCGCTGTTACAGGACTGACGCGGGATAAAGAATATAACATAACCAAAGGGACTAAAGGTTCTGAAATATTGTATTTTAGTATTAGTCCAAATGGCGAAAAAGAAGTCATAAAGGTTTACCTGAAGCCGCGTCCCCGTCTGAAAAATTTAATATTTGAATTCGATTTTGGAACTCTGGCCGTGAAAGGACGGAATTCGATGGGTAATATTCTCAGCCGTTACTCTATCCATAAAATTGTTTTGCTCGAAAAAGGGAAAACAGAAGTTGCTGGCCAGCAGATCTGGTTTGATTCTGACGTGAAGCGTCTTAATATCGACGGGCGGGGAGATTTATTGGGAGAATTTAATAAGGAGGATAAAATATTAATTCTAACCGCCTCGGGCAGTTACCGCTTGTATACTTATGATCTGGAAAATCATTTTGAAGAAGATTTGCTCAAAATTGAAAAATTTGATCCGGGAAAGGTTTACACAGCCATTTATTTTGATGCTACCCAGAAATATTATTATCTGAAACGGTTTAATCTTGAACCCACTAATGAGTTGACCAGTTTTATTGATGATAATCCTAATTCCAACCTGATTCGTATAAGTGAAGAAAAGTACCCCTGTTTCAAAATAATCTTCAAAGGTAAACATGCCAAACGCGATCCCGAACTGGTTGACGCTGATGCTTTTATAACTATCAAGGGATTTAAGGCCAAAGGGAAAAGGCTGACTACTTTTGATGTGAAAAAGATCGAAGAAGTTGAACCTTTGGAAAAAGAGGAACCGGAGCCTGAAGAACCGGAAGATAACAATGATGAGGGCGAAGACTTGGGCGAACCGCCTGATTTTTCCAAGGATGACGGAAATGCCTCACAAATGTCGCTGGAAATATAGTGAACAAAATCTTGCCAAGTCGGCGTAATGAAAATAAAAAAGGGTGATCCTCTCGGATACACCCTTTTTTCAACTAATTTCTAACCTAAATTATTTATTAAACCCATCATTTTGTTTTTAGACTGTTAAAATCTAAAAAGGTTTAGTCTCTATTATATTTTCCTGTAACTTATTTGCGGGCTGTACGTCTTATAATAAATTGCTGCGATTTTAAACCATAGATTAATAGCTGTTTAAACTAAAATTCTAATTAAAAATTAAAAAATTATTTGACTATGAAGACACAAATATTTTTAATCTTTTTTGCAATGGCGATTTTATCTTGTTCCTGTGCCGACATTTCAACAGTTACGGGGAATGGCCATACAACAATAACTAAAAGGACAGTTCCTTCTTACAAAGGGATAAGTATTAGCGGGGGTGTTGACTTATATATCACTCAGGGAGATTCTGAAAAAGTGGAAGTCCGGGTTGACGAAAACCTTCAGCCTATGATTAAAACTGAAGTAAATGACGGGATATTGAATGTTTATCTTGCCCGCGGCATCCTTTTTAAGATGAGCAAGGCGAGAGTAAATATTACTGTCAAAACTCTTTCTAAAATCAGTTGTTCAGGAGGTTCTGACGTCTTTACCAACAATATGCTGTCCGTTCCGGAATTATCGGTTGAAGCCAGCGGAGGAAGTGATGCCAAGCTTAGCATTCAGACTGAAAAATTTAATGGCAATGCCACGGGTGGATCGGATATCTATCTGAAAGGTGCAACAAAATTTTTTGATTGTTCTGCTTCCGGTGGAAGCGATATACATGCTAAAGAGTTAATGGTAGAAACTGCAAAAGTTGATGTTTCCGGAGGTTCGGATGTGCATCTGCATATAACCAAACAGTTGAATGCCAGTGCCAGTGGCGGTTCTGATGTTTATTACAGCGGTAACCCCCAGTTAAAAAATGTAGAAAAATCCGGAGGTTCTGATGTGATTGCCGAATAATTAAAGAAGGCTGCCAAAATAAACAGGCAGCCTTCTCCGTACGTAAAATGGAAGATCTTTATTTAGTGTCAATATAATTAGTAATCCAATCGCCAACTTCGCTTGTCGAATAAGCTTTCCCTTCTGCAATATCTTCGGTTGCGACTTTTGCCTCAAGCGATTTGTCAACGGCTTCGCGGATGAGAGATGCCTCTTCTTTCAGATTAAAAGCATATTCGAACATCATGGCAGCCGATAAAATGGTGCCAATAGGATTTGCGATGTTTTTGCCTGTGGCTTGCGGATAGGAGCCATGAATAGGCTCGAACAACGAGGTATGCAAGCCGATGGAAGCCGAAGGCAGCAAACCCAGTGATCCGGTAATCACGCTGGCTTCATCGGTCAGAATATCGCCAAACATATTTTCGGTAACAATTACATCAAAACGTTTAGGGTTTTGGATGAGCTGCATGGAGGCATTGTCGACAAAAAGAAAATCGACAGTTACCTCAGGGTAATCCTTGCTTAATTCCTGAACGGTTTCACGCCAAAGCCTTGAAGAAGCAAGTACATTGGCTTTGTCAACAGCAGTAAGTTTCTTGTTCCTTTTTTGTGCATATTCGAAAGCCAGCCGGGTAACTCTTTCAATTTCAGCTTTTGAATAAATACAGGTGTCATAAGCGGTTTGACCGTCTTCGCTGCGGCCGCGGGGCTGTCCGAAATAAAGGCCTCCGGTTAGCTCGCGCACGACAATAAAATCAACACCCTCAATTAAAGGTGTTTTAAGTGGGGATTTTTCGATCAATGATTTGAAAGTGGTTACCGGGCGAATGTTCGCAAAAAGTCCAAGCTGTTTGCGCATAGCCAGCAGACCTTGCTCCGGCCTTACTTTGGCTTTGGGGTCATTATCATATTTGGGATCTCCGACAGCTCCAAACAGTACGGCATCGGATTTCATACATAGTTTAAAGGTTTCTTCAGGGAAAGGATCTCCTGTTTTATCAATGGCAATGGCACCGGCTAAACCATATTCAAAATTGACGGTATGATTAAATTTGAGGCAAACCGCTTTTACAACTTTTAATGTCTGGTCCATGATTTCCGGACCTATGCCGTCTCCGGGCAAAACTGCAATATTCATTTTCATACGTAAATAATTGATTTTAAGATGTCGTATGGAACTCCATGTTTGCTATTTTTATTTGTGTTTTGCGTTTATTCGCAAACATGTTCGTTTCATAAGTAAATAATTAATTTTTCAAGACATCATGCAACTTTCGTTTTGCGATTTTGTCGGTTTTCATATTTGTCCTGAAATATGTTAAATCTGTATTTTAGTTTTTTAATTTCTTAATCAATTAATCATATTAAAGATAAGAAATTTATTCGTTTTCAATCATATTAAGCATTTTGATTGTTGCTTTAATTGCGGCTACGGTCTGATCGGGATCAAGACCTCTGGTTTTAAAACTTTTTCCGTTACGCCAGGTAATGACGGTCTCAACCAAAGCATCTGTCCTGCCTCCGGGAGGGATAGAAACGACATAATCCATCAGTTTGGGGATCTTTTTATGCAGGTCCTGATAAATCTTTTTAATAGCTTTCATAAAGGCATCGTATTGACCGTCGCCTGGGGAAGTTTCCTGATACAATTTCTTGTCTATTTCAAGACTGACCGTGGCCACAGGCTTTAGCCCTTCAGCCAGGGAAAGGGAATAGTTGCGGATTTTGATTTTGTCCTTTTCGATTTCGCTTTTCAGTACATCGGAAATGATATAGGGCAGATCTTCGGCCGTAACATTTTCCTTGCGGTCGCCCAGTTCCACGACCCGTCTGGTAACTTTCCGGAGTGCTTCTGCATCTAGCTTGATACCTATTTCGTCGAGGTTTTTCAGAATGTTCGATTTGCCGGCAGTCTTGCCCATGGCATATTTCCTTTCTCTTCCAAAACGTTCGGGCAGCAGGTCATTATAATAGAGCTTGTTTTTAGTATCTCCGTCAGCATGGACCCCGCTGGTCTGGGTAAATACATTTTCTCCGACAATAGGCTTGTTGGCAGGAATCCGGATTCCTGAAAATGTCTCTATCATTTTACTGACGATATAGATTTTTTTCTCATTGACAGAGAGGTCCATTTTACAGTGATCCCGGATAATCGGAATGACGCTTGAGAGCGGGGCGTTCCCGGCTCTTTCCCCCAATCCGTTAATGGTTGTATGAATCCCCGGGATTCCAGCCTTGATAGCTGCATAAACATTAGCAGCGGCCATGTCATAATCATTATGTGCATGGAAATCGAAACGGATACCGGGATATTTATCAACCATCAGCTTACAGTATTTGTATGTCTCATCAGGATTTAAGATACCCAATGTGTCCGGGAGCATGAAATGTTCTATGTTTGAATCCTTGAGCGAATCGAGCATATAGTAAACATAGTTGATGGAATTGCGCATCCCGTTCGACCAGTCCTCCAGGTAGATATTTACTTTTATGCCTTCCTGGTTGGCCAGGTCAACCGATTCTTTAATGTTTTTTATATGTTCTTCGGGGGTTTTGTGCAATTGCCCGGAAAGATGCTTGAGAGAGCCTTTGCTCAGAAGGTTCATTACTTTTGCCCCGGTTTGCTTTAGCCAGTTGATTGAAATATCTCCGTCTACAAACCCCAATACTTCAATACGGTCAAGGCATTTGTTTTTGTTGGCCCAGTCAGTAATCCTTTTCACTCCGTTAAATTCTCCTTCCGACACTCTGGCTGAAGCGATTTCGATTCGGTCAATATTTAGTTCTTCAATTAACAGTTTTGCAATATGGAGCTTTTCCAGTTCGGTAAACGCTATGCCCGATGTCTGTTCCCCGTCTCGCAGGGTTGTGTCCATTATTTCAATTTTCATGCTTGAAAAATTAATTTGTTGAAAATCAGATTATATGGGAATGAATAACTACCTAATTCTATTAAAGAGTTGGGCGGGTTTTTGAAGTAGTAAATAAAATGGTTACTTCCGGATGATCCCGGAATAGGGCATATCCGGAAGTATATTAATTTTATCTGGAGGCTTCAAAAGTTTTAATTTGATCTTTAATGCTTAACAGGTAATCAATATCATCGTATCCGTTAAGTAGGCAATTTTTTTTGTGTTTGTTGATTTCGAATTGCTCGCTTCTACCCGAATCAACAATCGTAATTGTTTGCTCAGGAAGATCAATTTTTATTTTTGAATTTTTATCCTTTTCTACCTGTGTGAAAATATCGGCCAGAAAGGATTCGGAAACCTGTACCGGCAATAAGCCGTTGTTCAGTGCGTTATTTTTGAAAATATCTGCAAAAAAACTTGAGACCACTGCCCTGAATCCATAATCGTAAATTGCCCAGGCAGCATGTTCACGGCTTGACCCGCTGCCAAAGTTTTTCCCTCCAACCAGGATTTTTCCTGAATATCCGGGCTGATTCAGAACAAAACTGTCCACTTTTTTATTGGCCTTGTTATAACGCCAATCCCTGAACAGGTTATCACCGAAACCTTTACGTTCTGTAGCTTTTAAAAAGCGGGCGGGGATAATCTGGTCTGTGTCAATATTTTCTATATTTATGGGTACACAGGGTGTTTCTAATATTTTAAATTTATCGTATGGCATAATTTGTTGTAATTTTGATGAATAATAAAAATAGCCTGAAAATGCGTGGCTGCCGGATATTACATCAGTTTCCTGGGATCTGTGATTTTTCCCGTAATGGCAACTGCTGCAGCTGTTAACGGGCTGGCCAGGAATGTCCTTGATTTGGGCCCCTGACGGCCTTCAAAATTACGGTTAGAGGTGGAAACGCAATATTCCCCTTCGGGAACCTTATCCTCATTCATGGCCAGGCAGGCAGAACATCCCGGTTGCCTGAGTTCGAAACCTGCTTCTTTTAATATGTCTTCAATACCTTCCTCCCTGGCTTGCTTTTCCACTTTTTTTGAACCGGGAACGATGAGGGCATGTATGTTGCTTGCTTTCTTCTTGCCTTTTACAAAACTGGCAAATTGCCTGAGGTCTTCGATACGGCCGTTGGTACAGCTGCCAACAAATACCCAGTTTACCTGCTTGCCTTCAAGGGAACTGCCCGGTTTCAGGTCAACATATTCCAGTGCTTTTTGGAAAGACTGAAGGGTTACTTCATCCATGCCTTCACCTGTCGGGATTGTCCCTGTAATGGGTATGCCCATTCCCGGATTGGTTCCATAGGTGATCATGGGCTGGATATCGGCAGCATCGAAATGATACTCCTTGTCAAATGCTGCACCTTCGTCGGTAAACAAATTCGCCCACTGTTCCATCTTTTTTCCCCATTCTCTGGCCTTAGGGGCATATTCTTTTCGCTTAAGATATTCGTAAGTGACATGGTCGGGGGCAATCATACCGCCTCGGGCACCCATTTCTATGCTCATGTTGCAGATGGTCATACGGCCTTCCATCGAAAGGTTTTTAATGGCTTCGCCGGCAAATTCTATGAAATGGCCTGTGCCTCCACTGGTCGAAATTTTTGAAATGATATACAGGATGATGTCTTTGGCACCAACTCCTTTTGCGGTTTTTCCATCCACGGTAATACGCATTTTCTTCGGTTTCATCTGCATAATACATTGGCTGGCCAAAACCATTTCAACTTCGCTGGTACCTATTCCAAAGGCCACACTGCCAAAAGCGCCGTGGGTTGAGGTATGGCTGTCTCCACAGACGATAGTCATACCGGGTAAGGTAAGTCCGAGTTCTGGGCCGATGACGTGGATAATCCCATGTTTGGGATTTCCCAGGCCAAACATTTTAATTTTGTGATTTTCGCAATTGCGGGAGAGTGTTTCAACCTGCAGGCGGGAAAGTTCATCAGCAATAGGCAGATGTTGATTGATTGTCGGCACGTTGTGGTCAGGTGAAGCAAATGTCCGTTTGGGCATCAGAACCGGTACCTGGCGTTGCTCAATGCCGGAGAAAGCCACAGGACTGGTAACTTCATGGATGTAATGACGGTCTATAAACAGTACATCAGGCCCACCGTTGATATGGGATACTACATGGGAATCCCAAATTTTGTCAAATAATGTTTTCTTTTCCAACTTGGTATAAGATTAGTTTATTACAATTTTAGAAAGAGCATTCAGATAAGCTTCAACCGATGCGGTAACGATATCCGTATTGGCAGCAAAACCCATATAGGTATTCCCTTTATATTGAATTTGCATATGAACCTTTCCTAAATCGTTACTTCCCCGGGTAATGGCCTGAACCAGGAACTCTTCAAGTACAACTCTCTTTTTTACAATATTTTTTACGGCAGTTAATGCGGCATCTACCGGTCCATTGCCGGTTGCAGTGGTTGCGACGGATTCCCCGTTTATGTTAAGCTTGACATACGCCGTGGGCACTGATGTCTTGCCGCATACCACCTGAAGTGTTTCAAGTTTGATCTTATGCTCGTTCCATGATTTGTCACCAACCAGGGCCAGCAAATCCTCATCGGTCACTTCTTTTTTTCTGTCAGCAACTTTTAAGAACTTATCGTACAGCTCATCCAGCTCTTTTTGTTCAAGTTCGTGTCCCAGCAATTCCAGCCTGTGCTTGAGCGCAGCCCGGCCGCTTCTGGCTGTTAATACGAAGCTTGATTCGTTGACGCCTACATCTTTCGGATTAATGATTTCGTAATTCTCTCTTCTTTTCAGTACGCCATCCTGATGAATACCTGAAGAATGGGCAAAAGCGTTGCGTCCGACGATGGCTTTATTCGCCTGGACAGGCATACGCATCAGATTGGATACCAATCCGCTGATGTGGTGAATCTTTTCCGTTACAATTCCGGTGTCGATCTGAATATCCTTGTGGCATTTCAAAATCATGGCGATTTCCTCAAGAGAGGTATTGCCGGCTCTTTCACCAATACCGTTTACCGTAACTTCAACCTGGCGGGCTCCATTGAGCACACCGCTTAATGTATTGGCTGTTGCCATGCCCAAATCATTATGGCAGTGTGTGGAAAGAATGGCTTTGTCTACGTTGGATACATGTTCCATCAGGTATTTGATTTTTGCACCATAATCCGAGGGAAGGCAATAGCCCGTAGTATCAGGAATATTTACAACTGTTGCTCCTGCCTTGATCACAGCTTCAACTACCCTGGCAAGATATTCGTTTTCGGTACGCCCCGCATCTTCGGCATAGAATTCAACATCCTCCACATATCTTTTGGCATATTTCACGGCAGCAATGGCACGTTCAATTATCTCTTCAGGGTTGGATTTTAATTTATATTTGATATGATAGTAAGAGGTTCCAATGCCTGTATGTATCCTTTTTCTTTTAGCAAATTCCAGTGATTGAGCTGCCACGTCAATATCTTTTTCAACGGCGCGGGTAAGAGCGCATATTACAGGCGATTCAACGGCTTTGGAAATTTCAATGACCGACTGGAAATCCCCAGGACTCGAAATGGGAAAACCGGCTTCGATTACATCAACACCCAATTCTTCGAGGGCCTTGGCTACTTCAATTTTTTCTACAGTGTTCAACTGGCAGCCGGGGACCTGTTCTCCATCTCTTAATGTGGTATCAAAAACAAATAATTTTTGGCTCATATTTTTTCGGATTTTAAATCAAAAAAAAAGGCCATCCTCAATTGAGAATGGCCTTGAAATTATTTTATCAATATAGTTTATACCACTCTCTGCCCATGCTCCATAATAATTAGAGATAGGAATAGGCTAATGAGAATGATAATACTATTACGCATGATTTTCCTTTTTTCAGTGCACAAAGGTATTGATAAAATCTTTTAATCAAAACAAAAAAGCCTAAAAAATGATACAAATTGAAAAATAATTTCAC
>JAUZOH010000042.1 GCA_030706565.1 Bacteroidota bacterium
AGGTTTTCTACATAAGTCCCGCTTGCGGCATGTCCTTTATAGGTTGCCCCTTCGCAGATGGATACGCTTTCTGTTCTGTCATACACGGGATTTACTATCAATTGCGTGGTGATGATGCTGTCGCAGCCAAACACCGTTTTCAGGTTCTCCACATATATACCGCTTAATGTATGCCCTTTATAACTTTGGCCTTCACAAATATTCTTATTTTCAGTCACATAAAAATAATTAGTAACGGATATTTGACAGGAATCAACAAAATCACCCTCCCTGCTGGTCGCATAAATATACGTGCTTCCACAACTTAAGGCAGTTATAACATTTCCCTCGATTTTGCAGACTGAGCTGTCCCCCACAGACCATAGTATAGATTTGTCCGGAGTATCCGGGGGAGAGAACGTTGCAGTAATATCCGTACTTTCGTTGACATTCAGGCTGATATCATGTTTTGAGAGGTACATTCCCTTTACTTTGCTCAATTTTCTGCGAATCCATTCAAATTCCGGTTCTCTAAAGAAAGACAAAACATTTCTTCCGGCATTAAGGCTAAGAATATTCATAAACATTTTAAACTTTTGATATTCTGTTTTAGGCACTTCAGAATTGGGCATCAGGTTAAAGGCCCTAAAAGTTTTTTTAAAGGGTTCCCAGGATATCGAATCCACTATTTGGGTAAATAAAAAAGTAACCGCATCCCAGGATAGAGAATCCTTTGCAATTACTTCGTTATATTTTGATTGATAATATTTTCGAATATCACCTCCAACGTAAGCTGTATTTTGATAAACAGTTGCATTTAACTGTTCATTAACATATATCATTTTAAAATTAGCCAACATTTCTGCATTCCAAACCCATTTGTAATCCAGGTCAAAATCGTGGCCCAATTCATGAAGTATGCCAAAACTCCAATCCCCTTTAGCGTCTATACTTTTTAACTCGGAATTTATATATCTGGAATTCCACAAAATGGGATTTCCGGCTACTGCCCACCAATTAGGATTGGAAAAATCAGGATTAATGTAGATTTTTGAACCGGAATAAGGTTTTTCACCCACCAGTTCCAAATATTTTTCATAAACCTGATCAAGATTATTGATCCATCCAACTATTGATTGAACATTCACCCCGGACAACATATCAGGAAAGAAGCTTAAAACGATATGGTTTCCCTCAATGACAAGAGATTCCTCAACCTTGATATCATCAAACCAGGCTTTCCCGGTCACCAGGCTGCTCCAGTACCCCAGTCGGCAGCCAATAGTAACTGATGACTGACCATCCGGAACATTATATAAAAACTGAACCTTTTTCCAACCGAATGTGCCATAGAGACTACCCGAATTTGTCCATGTACCATCAATACATATATTTGCACCGGTACCCTGTGAAATATTCTCGCCCTTAATAAAACCGGAGATCAAATAAACTTTACCGGGACTGAGTTGAATTGTTTGAATCCATCTGGAATCGTTACTGCTTTCATTGTAAATACAGGCGCAATGAGAACCATCCTGACTACCAGGTTCCCAACTAAAGGTAACTCCATTAGTTTGCCAACTAGTATTACTCCAGGAAGAAGGTTTATTATTACTTCCAAGTTCGAAGTCTCCATTTAACAATTGACAAACGGCAGTTCTTCCGGTTAAATGAGACAATAGAAAAAAACATAATGAAATTCTTAAAGCCTTGCAGATTGTTTGTTTAGCTTCCTTGATGAAAAAGAATTTTATAAAGATGTCCATCTCTTTAGCAGGTATTACAAATCACGTAATAGAGGCTACTTCTGATTTAATCCACAATTATTCTGAGAAGGGGAATAGAAAAAGGAAAAAGTAATGTCCAGGCTTATTTAATTCTGGTCAAAACTCCTGATCTTATCATTTATCAATCAGAATGTTGAAAATAATTCTTAATCTATATTTTAATAAAATTACAATACAGAAATTAAATACAAAAATAATTTGTAAATAAAATGATAAAATGCTGATCAGAATATTCATAAAAAAAAGCGGTCATAAAACCGCTTTTTTTACATCATCAGATTTTTTCACTCTTTCACTTTGGACGGTCTCCTGTTTTCGAGCTGCTCGACCAGCAACAACCTCAATAACTTCTGCCTGCTTACCCTGCTGAGTTTAATATTCTCCAGATAAGTAACAAACTTTCTGAAAATATCGAAATAAAGCACAATAAACAAAAAGAAAGCACCCAGCCATATAAACACCAGATTAAACCAGAAAGTGTCTATACTCAGATTAAAAATGCGTTTATACGGAGCATAAAACTGAGCCCTGCCTGTTTTTGAATTTGAAACTCGATAAACAGGATCTTTCATGGGAATAATTTCCCCGTCATGAATGGTATATTCATTCAATTCCTTTTCATTGGTCACAACGTCGGCAACCCGCTTATTGACATACTGTTGATTGAAGCGCATAAAATTGTCTTCGCTTCCTAATTTGGTGATCAACGCATCATATTTTTTATCCCGTTGATCGGCAGCCTGATTGTACTTAGCAATATACTGCTGCAAGGCAACCGAAAGGAAATCATTAATGTTATTATAGGTTTCCCTGTTATACTGCCCATTTTTGATATTAGCGGCAAAGGCAGGAAGCTGCCACTGCAGATCATCAGCCAACTTAATCACTTCATTACCCATGACAGTCAGGTTCTTTTGTAATTTGGCTGAATCAACCTTCACCAGCAAGCCCTTGCACTGCTCATTCAGCTCTTTCAAAACCGGAATCCCATAAGACTTATAGAAGATGGACTTTTCAATATCCCTGTCCAGATTATAAAAGTTCCGTTCAAAACGGTTATCCTTAAATTGGGTAACCATAAGAGCTTCGTATGCCCAGCGGCCGATAATTGCATCCCCCACAAAAGGTACATATTCCTGTGAAGTAATCTTGTTGTGCATCTTGTCGTATTCGATGACTACTCCGCTCAGGAGCAACTGGGGTACCATCAGAACAGGAACCAGGATATAGATGGCTGCAGCCGAGCTCAATCCAGAAGAAATGATCAGGCCCATCATATTGGCCGAACAGGAGGCCGTAAACAGGATGAGCCAGTAACTTAAGGTCATTCCTTTGATTTCTAGCATGTAATTTCCAATCAGGACAAAAATCAACATCTGGATGGCCGAGATGATAAAAAGCACCACGATTTTGGAAAAGAGGTAGGAGGAACGGCTCAAATCCAGAAACTCTTCCCGCTTAAGTATTTTCCTATCCTTGAAAATTTCTTCGGAGCTGATCACCAGTCCCAGGAATAAGGCCACAATGACCGACATGAACAGAAAAGCAGGTATATTGGGATTTTCGCTGAAAATATACTTAGGACTATCGTTGACCAGGATAAAACATTTTGAGAAGAAGGCCAAAATGACAGCCAAAAGCGGAGCTTCCAGGGTATTGATCACCAGGTACTGACGGTTGTGCAATTTTGATAAAACATCCCTTTGCAGGAAAATCTTGAATTGTTTAAAATGCCCGGGTATGCTGAAATTGCTTTTAGGAATGGATGAATCATGCTGCCTTTTTATCTTTTTGACATTCACATCAATATTAGAAAGGTACATCTGGTACCATTCTTCGGGGAAAGTTTTGCGTTTGCGGGTCAGCCGGCCATTACTGTCGACCACACGGGCTTCAACAATGCGAAGAATCTGATCGGTATTGATATTACCGCAATTCATGCATTCGCTTTCATCGGCATCGGGATATTTGGCTGCATTTTTAAAATAGGTAACGGCACTGAGGGGATTTCCGTAATAGATAATCCTTCCTCCCAGGTCCATGACCAGCAGTTTATCCAGCATCTTAAAAACATCGGAGGAAGGCTGGTGGATATTGGCTATAACCAGTTTCCCTTTCAGTGCCTGACGCTTCAGGAGGTTGATTACTTTTTCGGAATCGGCAGATGAAAGTCCGGAGGTGGGCTCATCGACAAACAAAATGGAAGGCTCCCGGATCAGTTCCAGAGCGATATTTAAACGTTTGCGCTGCCCGCCGCTAAGAATAGTGGTGATGGCATCACCTACATATAAATCGCGGGCTTCGACCAAATCAAATTCCACCAGGGCTTTTTCAACCACTTTTCGGATTTCTTCCTCTGAATATTGATTAAAACAAAACCTGGCACTGAAATACAGGTTCTGATAAACGGTGAGTTCCTTAATCAGCAGGTCATCCTGAGGCACATATCCGATAATGCCCTTAATCTTATCTTTATCCTGATGAATGTCGTAACCGTTAATTTTGATGGTTCCATTCTTGGGTTTAAGGTTTCCGTTCAACAGGTTAAGCAGGGTGGATTTTCCTGAGCCACTTCCGCCTATAATGCCAATCAACCGGCTTGAATCTTCCGAAAAATTAAACCGTTTAACCCCGTTTGTACTGTTATAATAACTGTACTCTATTTCTTCGGCAGCAAAAACAAATTTATTTTCAATGCCGGCCTGGATAAACTGGCCGGCGACACGGCTGAAATAAAGGGAACCGATTTTGGAACTTTTGATGGTTGCGCCCATTGACCATATATAGGAACGGTCGGGCTTTATATAATGGCCGTTCAGGAACAGGGAAAGCCTTCCATAATAGCGGCAGACATAAGTATTGGTAGAAGGCAGGTGCAGAACAACGATCAAACCGTCTATTTTTTTGTTCACCATGTGCTTGATCTCCGGCCTGTCAGAAGATTCTTTGGAATCGATAATCAGGATCCTTTCCGGATGCTGGCATTGATCCAATTCCCCGAAAGTAAAGGATTTGATGTCCTCATATTCATCTTCCCTGATTTTCAGATGCTGGGCCACAGAATTAATGAATTTCAGTTCTGAATCATCCAAACTATTGCCCCTGCTGACAAAATCAAGGAGATAAATCAGGACAATAATCTTTTGTTCCTGTTCCAGCTCTTCATTAATCTGGGTACATAGTTCAACAATAAAAGAGCCATTGGAAATATTTGACCGGGCTTTCTGCTCGCTGTTTTCGTAAAACTGCTCAGGATGAAACAGCCTGACCTGTCGGTCAAAATATTCAATATATTTATGGACAACCTCATGGGTGTACTGAAGGTCAAGGTAATCCTTAACAATTTCGCGATCGTTTTCAAAATGTCCTTCCTTATTGACATTGGCAACAATAGCGAACAAATGCATCAAGGCTTTTAAAATTGACTCGTTCATCTGTTCATCTGTTTATATGTTAAAAAAACAGCCCATTGCAAAAGCACGGGCTGTCCTTGTCATCAAAAATTTTTACATTAATCAACAAATGATTGACGCACCGTTTGGATAGTTTTTAAAATAGTCATGTATTCTTTTTCAGTAAGGCCCTTGCTTGCTTTGTCAAAAGAAGGCTTCAGCACCATCAGTTTGTTTTCTATATCTTTGATATCCTTGTCTGAATCATGAGCTTTTAATAAGGACATCAGTTTGGTATACGAATCTTTCTGCTTGACGATAATCTTAACCAGGCCTGAATAATGATAAGTGTCCTCGGAAATATGCGTAGCAATGTACATGGCTTCCACCCACATACCGGAAACCATCACTATGGCCAGGTCAGAATTGCTCTTTTCATTCAGGTATTTATAAGTATCGTAAAAAGTATTGGATATTACTTTGGTCAGTGTATCCTTATTGTTTAGTTTTTGCTTGTATTCCTCAGTGAGCATCTTGTTAAGATTGATGTTAATTCCCAACTTGTCAATGAGATTTTTCACAGCTTTGGAATAAAACTTAATATCCTGTTTTTGGTCATAAGCAGCAGCATAGGCTAAATCTGTACCATAAACGCCCAGATTAATGGCTTTGCTTTTTTCCTTAAAATATTTGTCAAGCTTATTGACAGGATTTAATGAAGAAGGAACATAATTAGCTCCTATATCATTCAGCATCTTTGTTGTTTCAAACAAAGTAGGTAGAGGGAAAACTACTTCTTTAACTTCCTTAGTCAAGGTTTTTAAATTAGCACTGTCCGCGGAATTATAACTTTGCTTATCAGCCTGATTTCTACTTTGACAAGAAGCCAGCAATAACATAGCAGCCAGCACAATAGCCAGCCGAGCCTTAATTGTTTTTTTCGAAAACATGTTTTGAAATTTTTTTAATTATACCTTCTTTACAAATATAATTAAATGGAATTAATTATGAGTAAATTCTTCAAAAATTTTAAGCTTAATGGATAGTTTGTTATAATATTAAGCTTTTAAAGTAATTTTTTAAATAAAAAAGATAAAAAAGGAAAATCAGGTTTTATCTGAAGACAAATCCTGAATTTTGTAAAAATAAATTAAAGAGCAGGTTTATAAGCCGGGTTCTGTGTCCAAAATTGGATTTCTATCATTTATCTAGTCCTGGCATCACTGCCAGGCTCAAGCGACCTACCCCCCGGCATTGGACGAGCAGCCCTTAATTGCCGGTATACATGGTCTTACAACCCATACGTTGAACGGCTTCCAATGTCGCCACCGGAACCGGTGAGCTCTTACCTCGCCTTTTCACCCTTATCAGCAAAAGCTGACGGTTATTTTCTGTTTCATTGACAATACCCTCGCGGGTATCTTCCCGTTAGGAAGTATGGTGCTCTTTGTTGCCCGGACTTTCCTCTCTCTGCCCAAAGGCAGACAGCGATAGAACAACCTGCTCAGTAATTTATCCACAAAATTTCCCCTTTTTCAAAGGGAAACAAATATATAATCTTTATCTTATTTAATCAGTACAATTGTTGCCCCATATCCATATTCCCTGAAAGAAGCGTCCTGATACTTCAGCTGGGGATATTTCTGATCCAGGCATTTGCGAAGTTCAAACTTTAAGCGCCCGTTCCCAATGCCATGAATGAATACGATCTTGGGAATATGGTTACGTATAGCCCCTTCAAGGGCAATTTCAAATTTCGCCAACTGTATGTCCATAATTTCATTGGGATCCAGGGATTTATAATTATCCACCAGCTTTTCAATGTGTAAATCCACTTCATCAGGGGCAGGAGTGGCCTGCCTGTTTTTATGTACCACCACTTTTTTCCGTGCCGGTTCCTTTTCCCGGATTATCTCCCGTATATTTTTCCCGGATACCTTGTCCATTTCCTTGGCAATGTTACTCGAAGAAATGTAATAAGTCAGGGCAGGGCCGTCAAAATAATCATTTTCGGAATAATTGTCTAAATTACAGACCAGGGAAGTATCAATTTTTATTTCTTCGGCCAAGGGTTCCTGAGGTCTGTACTTGCCAGTTTTAAGCAATATCAGTTCAAAGCGCAACCCCGTGATTTTGTCCAACTTATCGCGGGTATAGGTTCCAAGAAGAAATTTCGTTTCCCCTTCCAGGGCCCCGCTTTTGATATGACGAAAGCTGCCCTGTTCGTTTGCAGCCAGGTTAAACAGCAATGAATACTGGCAATCATTGATCAAATAAAGGTTGTACACAGAATTTCCCTTTTCCCTGTTATGGGTAAATGCGCACAATATACTGACAACCGTATCCGTATCTTCAGCTGTATCTTCAGGTTCCGGTTCATTCAGCTGCTCAATCAGTTTATTTTCTTCTTTTTTGAAAAAGTAATATTCAGTATCCTCAATCCCGCCTTCGGTTTCTTCTTCTGTCAATTCTTCATCTTCAACCTGAGGGACAGGTTTCTTTTTCCCTTTTCTGATTTCTTCGCCCTGCTTATTGAATGTAGAAACATCATAAACCGCACCTGAGCTATTCTGGGAATCGCCATCATACACCAATTCGGAAAGCAGTACCGGCAGTTCAAAGCCATCTTCAATTTCAACCAATACCGTTGTCTTGTCTATGGATTTGGTAATAATACCGCCGCCTGTATCATTTAAAAATTTTACTTTATCACCTATTTTAAAGTTCATATATTTTTTGAATTAAACACGATCAACCCAAACAAAAGGCTTTTTAAAGCTGATCAATTATTATGCAAAATTAACTAATTTTGCCGTTTATTTAGAATAAATATGGACACCAAAGAAGTATTAATTGACGATTACAATTATGATTTGCCTCAGGAGAGAATTGCAAAATACCCGCTTGCCCAAAGAGACGAATCCAAACTGCTGATTTATAAAAACCAGGATATCCTGCAGGATGTATTTAAAAATATTGCCGACTACCTCGACAGTTCCTATCTGCTGATAAGAAACAATACCAAAGTTTTCCAGGCCAGGTTATTGTTTAAAAAAGAAACAGGGGCGGAAATTGAAATTTTCTGCCTCGATCCGCTTGATCCTTCGGATTATGCCTTATCCTTTCAGTCAAAAAATCATTGTATATGGAATTGTCTGATTGGAAACCAGAAACGTTGGAAGGGCCAGGATCTGACAAAATCATTTGATTTCGAAGGAAAAACATATAGCCTGTCGGCAACCAAAATCTCGGAAGATTCGGGCATTAACGCCATAAAATTTTCATGGGACAACAGCGAAATCACTTTTGCTGATGTCATGGAAGCCTGCGGGTTGATTCCTTTGCCCCCTTATTTGCACCGTGATGCCGAAGATTCCGATAAAGTCAGGTATCAGACCATTTATTCCAAATTTGAAGGTTCGGTTGCAGCCCCGACGGCCGGCTTGCATTTCACTCCCGAAGTACTGGAAAGCCTGAAAGCTAAAAACATTGATACAGCCGAGTTGACCCTTCATGTGGGGGCCGGAACATTTAAACCTGTCAAAACCGAATGTATTGGTGAACATGAAATGCATACCGAGCATTTTTTTGTCAGAAAGGCTGAACTGAAAAAAATCATTGACAATGCTCAAAATATTGTTGCGGTAGGGACAACCACCGTCAGGACATTGGAAAGCCTGTATTGGCTGGGAGTTAAGTTGCTGACCAGGCAGGACGAATTTGAAGAAAATTACCATCTTTCACAATGGGAGGTGTACGACATGCCTCAGGATATTTCTCCAAAAGAGTCGCTCAATGCTTTATATAACTACCTGCTGGACAACAACCTTGAATTGTTGCATGCTTCCACCCAGATCATTATTGCCCCGGGATATCATTACAAATTGTTGAAAGCCCTGATCACCAATTTCCATCAGCCCAAGAGCACCTTGTTGCTCTTAATTGCCGCCCTAATCGGAGATAAATGGAAAGAGGTTTACCACTTCGCAATGGAAAATAATTTCCGCTTTTTAAGTTATGGCGACAGCTCTTTGCTTTTCAACAGAAATCTTTAAACGGCTTGATAAATAAAAATTGCCAGGGTGACCTGGCAATTTTTTATTTTATCGCATCTTCTGCAACTAAAAAAGAATATAATCCAATATTTTCATTCTTGATATTGTGACAGTTCCCTGGTCAGCTTAACGGCTTCCTTCACCTTTATCTTTTTCCCGTTTTGATAAGCAATGACAAATGCACGCGGGACATCGGTCTTGTTTAGTAAATCGTTGGCAGCTTTAAAATTGTCGAATGTACCAATAGAATATCTGTACCAGCCATCTTCATAAATCATATCTATACGATAATTACCTGTGTACAAAGTCCTTAAATACTGTTCACTTAAAGGAATGGTATGAGCAGCAATCTGTACCTTAAAAATAACAGGAGCAATTAATTCTTCTTTTTTTTCAGCATTTACGGATTTCTTTGAAGAATCGACTACGGCAAAATTACTGGGATTGTTAGGAACCTCGTCGGGTTTAACTTTTTCTTCCCAGTCATAAGCATATAAAACAGGCCAATCCTGATATTTTCTTAAAACGCGGTTTTGCTTCTGGATAGCTGTAAATTCCAGGTTCAGGGATGATAACAGATTCATGTAGGCTTTGGTATAATTGGTCATCAGCAGGGACTGCTGGCGTTTATCCTGGGCCGCTTTATAATAAATTTTAGATTCACGTTCCAGAGTCTTGGTTGGTACCAGTTCCTTGACATATACCCCATGAACCTTTTCCCAAAAACGGGCTATATATTTTTCGTTTGTTTCATACTTTATCTTGTTGGCATTGCTAAAAGCATCAGAAGCCTCTTTCATCTTCAGATAGGCGGTCTTATTACATTCCTTGTTTGAATCGGCCAGGCTGATATCAGGCTGGAACAAAGTTTCTGCTTCTCCCATCAGTTTTTTGCTTTCTTCAATCTGGGAATTGGCTTTGTCAATTTTCCGCTGGTCAGACTTGCTGTATGCCAAATTGAGATTGTCATCCGCCGGTATATCCACTTTCTGTGCTACAACAGACGAATAAAGAAATCCGCTACAAGCAAGTACAATGATAAATTTCCACTTATTCATTTGTCCGTAGTTTTGTTTAAGTACAAATTTAAAAACCAAATAACAGAAAAAATTTTAAATAGCTGCAGGTTTAGTGAAAAAAATTACGGCAACCTCACTTTTTCAATGGTTTGAACAGATATTCCAGTCCATTAACCTTGATTTCATAAACCTCTGCCAGCATTTTGCCCAGTTCTCCCTTAGGAAACCCTTTCTGCTTAAACCAAACCACATAAGGTTCGGGCAAATCAATCAACAACCTGTTCGCATACTTTCCAAAAGGCATCCTGGCATTGGCCAGCTTAAGCAGGTGTTCCTTATCAGGGAAAACATCATTTTCTTCCATAAAGGGTTTAATTTTAATCTATATATTTGTTTCTGACCTTATTCCGCAGGATCCAAAGGCTTACGAAAGGAATCAATGCATAACCTTAAATACCAATTCTTTCAGAAGCTCACCCTGAGGCACAGAGACGCTTCCTTTACCTTTTGATTTCAAATCATATTCCCGTAAAAGGGAAATATTCTCAACCGCTTTACGGGCGCTGTATTTTTTTGCAGCCAGCTCATAATCCTTTACAAAAAACGGGCTTATTTTAAGGGTAGAAGCCACTTTGTACTGCGATTTATCATTCATATAATGGTAAAGCAATATCTTATTAAAAAAAGCATAAAGTATGGAAAAGGTCAACACAATAGGATTACTGCTTGGATTCTTGGAAAAATGGTCAATGATGCGGTTGGCTTTTAAAACATTTTTCTGCGCAATGGCCTTTTGCAATTCAAAATTATTGTAATCCTTGCTGATCCCAATGTTTTTTTCAATGTGTTCGGGAGTGATATTGTTACTGTTAGCCGGAAGAGTAAGAATAAGCTTATTAATGGCATTGACGATTTTGCTCAGGTCGTCACCCAGGAAATCAACCAGCATACGCCCACCGGCGGGATCAACAGTATAATGGTGACTTTTCAAATATTTTCCAATCCATTCAGGTATCTTATCTTCATAAATCTTGGAAGATTCAAATAAAACGCCGTTGCTTTCAACCAGTTTGTAAAGTTTTTTCCGCTTATCCAGGGTTTTATACTTATAATCAACAACCAGGACGGTCGATTTTAGTGGTTTTTCAACATAATAGGCCAGTGTTTCTATGTCTTTGATGTTCTGTGCTTCCTTGACAATGACCACCTGGTATGGGGACATCATAGGGAAACGTTTGGCGGTATTGATCACAGTGGCTGCATCAACATCACGGCCAAACATGACAATCTGGTTAAAATCCTTTTCTTCTTTAGTTAAAACGTGGTCTTCAATATAATCCGAAATTTCGTCGATGAAATAAGATTCTTCGCCCATCAGAAAATAAATGGGAGAGTAGCTCTTATTCTTCAAATCACTCATGATTTGTTCGAATGTCACCTTGGGTTTTGCAGCCATGATCTTTCAGAATTACAGATAAATGAAAAAGATATAAAACCTATCTTTTTAAGATACCAAAAGTAACAATTATGAGCATTTCATCATTCCTAAAAAAAGAAAAGTTGCCTATAAATTTAAATTAAGGGGTTCAACACATCAGTCAATAAATTATATTTACAAAGTCATTTTTTGAGAGATAGTCATTTAAAGTTTCCTGAAAATCGTGAAGACTCATTTTAAACTTATTTATATGCGGATTTATTCACCCAAACAGTTGATCGTCCTATTCGTTATGCTGCTGATTTTATCGGCAGCCTGCGCTTCCACGCACAAATATCACAAAATGAAAGCTATGCCTTGTCCCTGCGAGAAAAAACAAAGCCAGATTTTTGTACAACCCGGCTCACTGCAAATATTTTACAGTTAAACTTATTCTTTACGGTTCCAGATTTCCCAGGACCTTTCTGCCTGTAAATGAAGCATTTCCAATCCGTTTTTTACGATTGCTCCCCTTTCTTTTCCATGTTGGAGAAAAAGGGTTTCATCAGGATTATAAATCAAATCGTAAAGTAAGTGGTTCGGGCCTATCCACTGGTAAGGAATTGCGGGACATTCGTTAAAATGGGGGAACATTCCCACCGGCGTGGAATTGATAATCAGTGTATATTCCTCAATAAGCTGACGTTCAAGCTGGACATAACTTAAATCTGAAGAAGATTTAGGGGAACGGGAAACAAAACGGTAACGTATTCCCAGCGAATCCAAAACAAAGGAAACTGCTTTGGAAGCTCCACCTGTCCCCAGGATTAATGCTTTTTTATGTGAAGGCTCCAGCAAAGGGAGCAGGGAATGATAAAAACCATACACATCGGAATTATGACCGCTTAATCTTATCTTTCCACCTGTTCTGCTGATTTTTATGGTATTCATTGCACCGACTTTCCTGACAACATCATCCATGCTGTCCATAAAAGCCATTACTTTCTCCTTATAAGGAATGGTAACATTTAATCCCCTTATTTCTGTATATGTTTCAAGAAGTATGGGCAATTGGGATATATCCTCAAGAGGGAACAATTTGTATTCGGAATCGGCAATCTTCTCCTTCCTGAACTTATTTGCAAAATATTCAGGAGAAAATGAGTGGGAAAGAGGATAGCCAATTAAACCATATATATTCATTCCCCAGTTCCTCTTTCCATTTAAGATTATTTTTTCAATTCCTTGGGCAGAAAATCAAAGAAGGTATCACCCCTGAATCCCAACCTCAGGCATTCTAATGGGATGACATCGGCTGTAGCAATATTTCCAACGTTCACATTGGCACCCAGGAGTTTGATAAACCAAACCTGTTGATTTTTATTGGGCGCTTCCCAGATGATATTTTCAGATTTGACATTGGTGATAATGTCGTCAATCAATTCGATATTTGCAGATCCGTCTTGATTATAAATACCGATATTGCCGCTTTCACGGGCTTCGCCAATCACTTTCCAGGCTCCGGCTTCCAATTCGCTTTTCATCATCGAAATCCATTGGGCGGTAGGGATGATCACCCCGGCATGTTTTGAACCTACTTCAGAAACAACAGTAACCTGAGTGGAGAGTTGACGTATATATTCAAGCTTCTGGTCATGAGGCAGTTCCATGGAACCATCGGAAACTTCCACCATTTCCAGCTTATATTTGTCAATAAATTTCCTGTATTCATCGAACATATTGCGGACAATAAAAAGCTCAAAGAGGGTACCGCCAAAATAAGGACGAACATTAGCCTGTTGATAAATCTTAATCTTTTCTTCCAGATTGTTCGTTATCAATGCAGTACCAAATCCAAACTTCACCAGGTCCGTATATTCGCCGGCAGCAGATACAAAATTTTCAGCATCTCTTAGGCTCAGGCCTTTATCCATCATCATGGTCAGGCCATTTTCTCTAGGTTTTTTACTTCGTTCGGGCAGGTAAGGTAAATTAAAATTCATAATTTTTTTATTTGATTTTAGTATAGTTGGTAACTAAGTCAAGGAGTTTCTTAAGATTCAAAGCCTGGGGGTAAAATTCTTTAACCTGTTCCCATATTTCGGGATATAACTTAAGTCCGCTTTCGAAAGCTTTATATCCGGCAACAAATCTTCTTTTAATAAAATAATAGGATGCCAGCCTGTAATACAAAATTGCACTGTCGGGATTATTCGTAATTCCTTTTTCCAGGACATCTATGGCATCTTCAACTCTTGACATCTTTAAATATTGCTCTGAACAATTCAACCAGGCTTCCACATCTTCGGGGTCCAGCTCAATAACCTTCAGGTACGACTCCACAGATTGCTTATATTGTTCAAGCTTGGTATAATTGTTTGCCAGCGAAAAAAGATATTCTGTATCATTGGGCGAAAGATGGGCGGCTTTCAAGAAATAACGGATGCTTTTTTTGAATTTTCTGTTCAAAAAATAAACCATCCCCATTCCATACCAGGCATCCGAAAAATCCTTGTCCAGACTGATTGCCTTATTATAAAAAAGAAGTGAATTGGTGAAATCGCCAAGCTTCTCGTAACATTCACCCATATAACAATAAGCCAGCTCATTATCATCATCTACGGCCACACAATCATTGTATGCATCTATGGCCTTATCATATTTTTTTTGGGCCAGGAGTAAATTCCCCATATTAAAACCGGCAGATGAATTTTTTTCATTGATCACCAGGCAAAAATCAAATGCCTTAATCGCTTCCTCTGTTTTATTCAACTGACAATAAACCAGTCCCATATTAAACCATGCATTTTCCGAAAAAGCATCTTCGTCCAGATACTTATTGTAAAAAATGATGCTTTTTTCAGCTTCGCCTAACTTGTCGTAACAGTAGGCGATATCATAGAGAACCGATTCATTTTTCCGGTTAAGTTCATAAGCCTTAAGCAAATACTTCAGAGCCGTTTTATTTTGATTGAAATGTTCAAAAGATAAGGCAATATTGTACAATACTTCATCTTTATCATCGTAGGTGACAGAGAGAGCCTGATCGAACTGCCTGGAAGCTTCTTTGGTCCTTCCTAGCTGATTATAGGCTATACCCTTGAGCACCATGACTTCATAATTACCGGTTTCAATCCTTTCCAGTTTTCTAAGTATGCTCATGGCCTTGATGGGCTGCCCTTTATCGAGTAAAATCTGGGCCATTTTCAGCTGGATCTCTGTTGATGAAGGATGTTGCTTGTTGGCAAGATTTGCAGCATGAACAGCACTATTAAATTTGCTTTCGTCAAGATAATGATCTATTATGTCTTCAAATTCATGTACATCGAAAAAATACTGCATATTTTTTTTCAACATATCTTCATACCTGCGTATTACATCATCATAATCATCATCAAATAATTTTTCTCTGTCTTCTCTCATTGGCTGTCCTAAATAAACATACCTTACAAAAATAGTAAATATTTATTCCGAAAATAAAAAAAATAAATTTTTAACTGATTTAAAAAATAAAAGACTGATTGTCTTGAAATTAAAATCAATTCAGATCTTTCAGAATAGCTTGGATGATTTCGTCATAACTTCTGTCGAAATGATGTCCTCCCTTTGTATAATAAAAATGTACCCGTTTATCGTGGATCAGGGAAGGAATTTTAGTATTTTCGTCCTGGCCGAAAATACATAAAACCTTGGTATTTTGAAGATTCCTTACTTCATTGACCACGTCATACGTATCTTTGCGGCTATCTATGCTCAGCATGTCAATGAAGTGGATTTCAAAACCTGTCCTTTCGGTAGGCGACAGCATTACCACCAAAGCTGTCTTGTTTCTCAGGGAAGGAATAAATTTTCTGGCCACAAAAGGAACAATTTCAGCACCGAAAGAATATCCGATTAAAATGATCTGAGTCCTGTTCCAATACTTCAAATAATAGTTTATAACCGGTTCAATATCATGAGCAACCATTTCAGGAGTCTTTTTGTTCCAGAAATAATGAAAGGCATCCAGCCCTATGCAGGGAATATTTTTCTTTGCCAGGTGTAAAGCCAGTTGCTGGTCGAACCATCCCCAGCCGCCATCACCCGAAATCATAAACACCAATGGAAGCCCGGGCTCACTGGAAGCAGGGAAAATATGCAAAGGAAGCTGGAAGACAGAAGATTGACCACAAAGTGGCTCTGATGAAGAAACGGGAGAAACAGGCCTGTTTTTACTATAGCCAGGCACAGGAGGACTGATTCCTTTGTTTACCGGGAATGCCAGTATTAAAGGGTTAAACAGAAAAAAAACAGATAAAGAAAAAGTGACAAGTCCTTTTTTCATATCCACGTAATTTTTTAAGGGAAAAATCAGAAGGCTAATTCACCTGTCAGTTCAAAGTCAGAAGATGAAACAATTTTAACGGGGTAAAAGTTTCCGATAGTAAGTTTTTTTCCGTTTTTGGCAATAAGTACTTCGTCATCAACTTCAGGAGAATCAAATTCTGTGCGGCCGATATAATAATCATCAACCTCCCGGTCAACCAGAATTTTAAATATTTTTCCTACTTTTTCCCGGTTCAGTTCGTTGGATATTTCAGCCTGTATAGCCATAATTTCATCAGCCCTTTGCTGTTTCAAAGCATCGGGTACATTGTC
>JAUZOH010000043.1 GCA_030706565.1 Bacteroidota bacterium
CGAATGTTGGTCGGGATCGAGCACCGTTACCAGGTTAAGTCTTCCCAGATTGCTGTGGTTGGCGACCGGATCTACACGGATTTGCAGTTGGCCTATAATGCCAAGGCATTGGGCGTGCTTGTTTTAACCGGAGAAACAAGCCTCGATGTGGCCGAGAAATCTGATCCCCGTCCGGATATCATTGTGGACGACCTGGGCAAATTTGGGGAAATGCTTTTACAGATTTAGTCAATCCGGGTAATGAATTTAAAATTCTAGCCTGCACTTTAGGTTAAACCCACCGTAATTGTTCATCTGCAAGAAAAAATATTCTTTCGAAATATAGGATTCCTGTGCAATCATAAAAAAGAAAGAAAAAAATCAAAAAAATGTTTGTTTTTCTTTCTTTTTTTATATTTTTGAAAATGTAAAATTTCTTTTCGTATACAAATAATGATTATTTAAAAGGTATGTTAAGAAAAGGAAATAGACCCTTAAAATTTAGTTGTGCTTAAATAATAGATAAACAAAACTCTAAGTAAATTCTTCAAGGAAGAATTTCTACCAATTTTATTTCATCAGTACTAACTATTAAATTCTTATGATTATTGACTATGAAAATTTTACGAAACATTGTATGGCTTATTCTTATCGTATCCGGGGCTGCATGTTTTAACATGAATGCCCAGAATATGCATAAGGGAGTTTCACCTTCCTGGCTGAAGCAAGCTATTTTTTATCAGATTTATCCTCAAAGTTACAAAGATTCCAATAATGACGGGATTGGGGATATTCAGGGGATTATTGGACAATTGGATTATATCAAGTGGTTGGGTGTCAATGCTATTTGGATTAATCCTTGTTTTGAGTCTGCCTATAAGGATGCAGGTTATGATGTCATCGATTATTATAAGGTAGGCAAACGTTACGGAACGAATGAAGACCTGCAGCGTCTTTTTGCTGAAGCTCATAAAAGGCAAATCAGGGTTTGCCTGGATTTGGTTCCCGGCCATACTTCCATCGAATCCCCCTGGTTCCAGGCTTCTCAACGTAAAGAAAGAAATGAATATACCGACCGTTATATCTGGACCAATGATTCTACATTGAAACCCACCAAGAAATTTGTCTCTGGTCATTTTGAGCGCAATGGCGCGTACCTGAAGAATTTCTTTGATTGCCAGCCTGCATTGAATTATGGTTTTGCAAATCCTGATCCTGCACATCCCTGGGAGCAACCTGTTACGGCCGAAGGTCCGCGGAAAAATAAGGAAGAGATTATGAAGATAATCGATTTCTGGATGGATAAGGGTTGTGATGGTTTCCGCGTTGATATGGCCCATTCGCTTATAAAAAATGATAAAGATTGGGTTGAAACCGATAAGTTCTGGCATGATGTCCGTTTGCACATGCAACAGCGGCATCCCGAGGGAATCTTGCTTTCAGAATGGGGCGATCCCAGTCAGTCACTTAAAGCCGGTTTTACCATGGATTTTATTTTTCAGACCTCTAATAGCGGTTATACCCAGTTGTTTTACAACATGATAGGTAAAAAAATTGTAGATTCTTCCTACTTCGATCTTAGAGGTTTGGGCGATCCGACTATATTTGCTAACAATTTGACTATACAATTAAAGGCTGCTAAGGAATATGACGGGTATATCTGTGTCCCTACCACGAATCATGACCGGCAAAGACCTTGTTGCAGGGCAAGGGATACTGCTCCCCAGTTGAAAACTGTCATGGCCTTGCTTTTTACTCTCCCTACCGTTCCCCTGGTTTATTATGGTGATGAAATTGGGATGAAATACAGAGAAGGATTACCTCCCAAAGAAGGAAGTGTAACGGTTATTAACCGTGCTGGCAGCCGTACGCCTATGCAATGGGGTAAAGGTATAAATGCCGGTTTTTCAAATGCTTCACCTGACCAATTGTATCTTCCGGTGGATACAATGGCTAACTTTCCCAATGTGGAAACAGAGAAAAATGATCCTTCTTCTCTGCTCTCTTTCACGAGAACCATGATCAAAATAAAGAAAACAAACAGTGCTTTGGCTACAAATGGACAGATAAAATTTCTGCTCAGTAAAAAGCAGACCTATCCTTTAGTCTATGAGAGAAAATCAAAGGACGAAACCATCATTGTAGTTATTAATCCTTCTAATAAAGCTGAAGATCTGTTTATTAATTACAACGGTAAGATCAGTAAGATCGTTCCTATAGTTCAAAGTCCTTCATGCAAATTATCTTATACGGGAGGGAAGTTACATATCCTTTCAACGGCTGTGTCTTATGGTTTATATAAAGTTGATTAAACAATTAATATTAACTTAAAAACAAAGAAAGTGGAAAAAAGAGTTACAAATTGGAGGAATAAAAAATTCTTTTTGTTCCTTGTTATTGCGTTTCTGTTTTCTCAGCTGGGCCTTTTTGCCCAAGTACCTGAGAATGGCGGACTACCCTCTGTAACAGGAACAGTAGTCGATGAATCGGGAAATCCCCTTCTGGGAGCCACGGTTGTGGTAAATGGAACAACCAGTGCCTGTATAACTGATGCTAAGGGGCATTTTTCAGTCAAGGCCGGAATTTCTTCTGTGTTAACGGTTACTTATGTAGGATACAAAACTAAAGAAGTATCCGTATCCAGTTTTCAGGATTTAACCATTGTCCTTGAAGAAAGCGCTAAGGCTTTGAAAGAAGTAGTGGTTGTGGGTTATGGAACCTTGCAAAAAAAGCAGGTAACCAGTTCTATATCTTCTGTATCTGGTGATGACCTGATGGCTGGTGTAGGGGGTGCTAATATTGGCACAGCTTTACAGGGAAAAATCAGCAGTTTGGTCATTACCGGAAATTCCAGTCCTAACTCCGGAAGTACCTTTCAGTTGAGAGGTGTTGCTTCTGTAAATGCAGGAAAAACTCCCTTGATTGTTATTGATGGAATGCCTGGAGGTGATATCCGTCAGATCATTCAGGAAGATATTCTTTCGGTTGATGTATTGAAGGATGCTTCGGCTGGCGCTATTTATGGTACACGGGCTGCCGGCGGTGTCATTCTGATTACTACCAAGAAGGCACAGATGAATCAGGATGGGAAACTGAGGATGACTTATACCGGTGAATATAACGTTCAGACTGTCCGCAGAAGACCTGAAGTTTTATCTGCTGATGACTTTCTTGCAGATGGAAGGGGAACGGATTATGGTTCCAAAGTCGATTGGTACAACGAACTGATCAACAAAAGCCCGTATTCCCAAAAACATGTGTTTAATTTAAATGGAGGTAATAAATTTACTCAGATTTATGGAACCTTCATGTATAATAAGCAAAATGGCATTGCTATTGAAGATTCAAGAACCGATTATGCAGGCCGTTTTAATGCCAACTTCAATTTACTTGATGGATGGTTGGAAATAAAAACTCATGCAGATTACAGACAAGCTAAGAGAAATGATAATTCACCTAATTTCAAACAGGCTTTATTTAACAATCCTACCCGTTCCCCTTATGATACAAGCAGTATTACCGGGTATAATGTTTGGTTGAATGAATCACTGGATTATAATGTATTGGCTGATTCCAAATTGACTACCGACGAAGGTCTTGATAAATGGTTTATGCCTGATGCAACCTTTAAAGTAAATATTTTATCTGTTCCGGGCTTATCCGTTCAACAGTCCATAGCTTATGAAAACAGGCAATATGAACATCATGTATATCAATCCAGGTATCACCGTGTGCAGTTGGAAAATAGTACTACCGGTACTGCATCTTTAAGTTTTAATAAAACTGAGAATTTATCCTCCGAAGGTCAGGTTTCTTACATACATAATTTTAATAAACATGCCATTAATGCATTGGCTGGTTACAGTTATTTTGAATATAATAACGAAAGCTTTGGCATGTCTAATACGGACTTTACAAATGATAAAGTAAAGTTCTGGGATATGGGGGAAGGAACTTTTCTGGCTGAAGGCCAGGCTTCTATGAGCTCGAACAAGTCAATTACCCAACGCCTGGTTTCCATGTATTCCCGTGTAAATTATTCATATAACGACAAATATGTGTTTACCGGAACATTCCGCCGGGAGGGATCCTCAAAATTTGCTATTAACAACCGTTGGGGAAATTTCTGGTCATTATCCGGAGGTTGGCATATTTCTCAAGAATCATTCCTTAAAGATATTAAAGCCATCAGCGATCTGAAACTTCGTATAGGATATGGTGTTACCGGTAATAACAACTTTGGTGCCGATTATGCTGCAACGATGTACGGCTCTGATGTTTATTGGTTAATGCCTAATGGAACATGGGCTCAGAGTTACGGGGCTACCAAGAATATCAATAATGATTTAAAATGGGAAGAGCAGCATGAATGGAACTTAGGTCTTGATTATGCATTTTTCGATAACAGACTATATGGAAAATTCGATATCTATAAACGCAAAGTTGTTGGATTAATCTATAGCGTACAGGTTTCTCAACCCCCTTACACCAAATCAACCATGTATGAAAACATTGGTAATATGCAAAATACAGGCTGGGAATTTGAAATTGGAGGCGATGTTCTAAAAACAAGTAAATGGTCCTATAGGACATCTTTGAATTTAAGTCATAATGATACCAAGATCCTCAATCTTTGGGGTAATCAAACCTATTATGACTATGCCGATTTTCCGGCTCCCGGAAGTCCCGGAACTGCTATTCGTATCCAGGAAAATACAAAGGTTGGCAGCTTCTACATGTGGAAATTTGCCGGATTTGACAGCAATGGTGATTTTCTCCTCTATGACAAGGATGGAAAAGCTATCCCTGCAAGTCAGAAAACATTGGCTGACAAGCAATTCGTAGGCAATTTTGTTCCTAAACTGATGCTTGGATGGTCTCATAACCTGAGTTATAAAAACTGGGATTTGGGTGTGAACATGAGAAGCTGGATCAAATTTGACGTATACAATTCAATCAACATGTATTTTGGCCTTCAAAATGGTGCAGCCGGTCAGAATGTCCTGAAAACAGCTTATACCAAGTTTAAAGACGTCACCGGGCAGAAGCAATTATGTGACTATTTCCTGGAAGATGGTACATTCCTTAAAATTGATGCCATCAACCTGGCTTATAATTTGAATCTTAAGAAATATACCAGGCTTTTTGAAAAAGCCAGATTTTACGTAACGGCAAACAATGTCGCCACATTCACGAAATATAGCGGACAGGATCCTGAAATAGACGTGACCGGTTTGTCCGGTGGTATTGAATGGTTCAATGGCCTTTATCCGCAAGTTCGGAGTTATACATTTGGTGTTCAAGTCACATTTTAATTATTAAGGAAATATGAAAAACAAAATTTTCTCAAAAATTATATATGGTATAGTAGGATTGGTTGGTATAGCAGGCTGTAGTATTGAACCAACCTATTATTCTGAAGTTGTACCTTCTACATTTTATTCGAGCCAGCAGAATGTATGGCAGCGCTTTTACCGTCCGTTTACCCACTGGAGATGGTATGAAGCCAGTAGCGTTTATAAGTGGGATTTACAGGAATTTGGCACTGATGAGGTATGTTTACCTACCCGGGGAAGCGATTGGTTAAATGGAGGTATTTATCAACAGGTACACCATCACGTTTTTACTCCCGATTTAGGTGATGTGTATAATGGCTGGTATGGATTTTCAATGGGTGTCGCCCTTTCCTGGGATGCACTGCAGGATATTAATAAGTATGTCGATTTTAAAGCCCTGAAATTTCCGGAGGGTACAAAAGAATCAATGGAAACCCAACTTCAGACTTTGGTGGCTTCATTTTACCTGGATGGATTGGATCTTTTTGGCGGTTTGCCTTTATATACCAGCACAAACTCCAATCTCAAGCCAAGATCGACAGCTCAGGAAACATTTAATTTTATTGATTCCTTATTGAACATTTCTATTCCCAATTTGCCTGTAAAAACAACCCTGGGGGCAATGGAAAATGGAAGCATTAACCGTGCTGCCGGAGCAGCATTGAAAGCAAGGTTATATTTTAATGCCAAGGCATATATCGGAAAAGACATGTTTCAGGAATGTGCTGATATTTGCCAGGATATTATAGATGGTAAATATGGCAAATACGCATTGGCAACTGACTGGACCAATATTTTCGGCTTCAACAATGAAACCTGTCCTGAAATTATTTGGTCTGTTCCAAGTCAAAATGCTTTTCTTGAAAATGATGGTCTTTACTCCAGGTGGCAGCATTACAATACTTACAAATTTCTGGGTTCAATTGATCAGGAAAAAGGCAACAATGGTATGTGCCTGGTTCCATCCCTTGAACCTAATGGGACAAATTATAAGGATGATCCTAAATACGGATATAAATTGGGAGGTGCGTATGCGAAATTTAACAGTGCTGACGTTCGTAAACAACCCTATGTATATTTAGGGAGCGGCAAATACCGCGGGATGTTTATCGTAGGCAAACTGGTTAACCCGGTGGATGGGGGAACCTGTACAGGTAGCCGTGAATATAAGGGCAAAACCATTACTATGGTCGATCAGGTTTCTTATTTCAAACAACTTGGAACCACTGCTTATCCTACGGTCAATGATCTTCCTTCTACCGTTGCAACTGCAGAAGAAAATTCAGGGGTACGTCTGATGAAACTTAGCCCTATGCCTAATCTTACTGACCGGCTGTTGAGATGTAATCCGGATATTCCTGTCATCAGGCTTAGTGAAATTTATTACATGCTGGCAGAATGCAAACTGCGTTTGGGTTATCCTGACGTCGCAGCTAACTTGATTGAGACAGTACGTAAACGTTATTTTGCAAACGGTGTTGATCCCAACCCGGTTACCAAGGACAATCTGGACGAATACAGGATGCTTGATGAATGGATGGAAGAGTTTGTGGGAGAAGGACGCCGCCGTACCGACCTGATCAGATGGGGTGCTTATACCACCGAGGCATGGTGGGATCATACTCCCGATAATAATTCAAACCTGAACAGATATCCTGTTCCTACTTTGATTATGTCTTCAAATAACCTCCTGGAACAAAATCCCGGTTATTAATCAAGTTCTAATCAATTATCCGATAGTTATTGATTAACTGTCTAAGTTCTATAAACATTTGGTTAATTTGTAGTTGTTTATTTGGTTGATTTGCAACATGATAACTGCTGGAATTAAAATCCCGCAGTTATCTGTTTTTTAAGATTTTGTTAAAAATATATTATCGTGTGGAATTTTTTACGACCTCCGGCTCACAAGCCATTGATATCAGAAGAGAAGATAAATCCCCTTTATGTAAAATTGAGGTTTCAGGTTTTTTGCGGATCTTTTTTTGGTTATGCCGGCTATTATTTTCTGAGGAAAAATTTTTCGCTGGTAATGAATGATCTTAAAGCAAAAGGTTTCGATGAGGCTGATCTGGGTTTTGCCCTTGCTGCAATTTCTATTGCCTATGGAATAAGTAAATTTGTCATGGGCTCTGTTTCGGATCGAAGCAATGCCCGGAGATTTCTGACTATAGGTTTGATCTTATCCGCTTTTACCATGATTGCAATGGGGTTGATACCTGCTTTAACCTCATCTGTGTCCATCATGTTTATTGTTTTATTTATAAATGGCTGGTTTCAGGGTATGGGGTGGCCCCCCTGCGGAAGAATAATGACCCATTGGTTCTCGGCAAACGAGCGGGGTACGAAAATGTCAATCTGGAATGTAGCCCATAATGTAGGAGGTGCACTTATGCCATTGTTGGCTATATGGGGCTGTTCCTTGTTTTGCGATTGGCATGCAAAATTGTATTTCCCTGGAATTGCTGCATTAGTGGCCGCTTTTATCGCCTATTTATTAATAAGGGATACACCACAGTCCTGTGGATTGCCCAATATTGAACTTTACCGTAATGATTATCCTGCTACATATAATGAAAGTCAGGAAGAAGAGTTTACACCCAAACAGATTTTTATTGAATATGTTTTTAAAAATAAGTTGCTTTGGCTGATTGCCGTTGCAAATGCTTTTATATACCTGGTGCGGTATGGTGTGTTGGACTGGGCTCCGTTATATTTGAACGAGGTAAAACATGTATCCTCCACCGGGGGAAGTATTGCCTATTGCTTTTATGAACTTGCCGGCATTGCCGGTACTTTGCTTTGCGGCTGGCTTTCTGATAAAGTATTTAAAGGACGCCGTGCTCCGGTTATTATCTTGTATATGGCTTTGGTCGCTGTTGCCGTCATTGTCTACTGGCAAAACCCGGCAGGACATCCGGTAGTTGATGACCTTTCATTATTTGCCACGGGATTTTTAATTTATGGACCGGTTATGATGATTGGCGTTCAGGCACTAGACCTTGTTCCTAAAAAAGCAGCCGGTACAGCTGCCGGTTTCACCGGTTTATTTGGTTATTTGGGAGGGGCCGTGTTTGCCAATATTTTTTTCGGACTCATTGTTAAATATTTCGGTTGGAATGCTGCCTTCATCCTTTTAATAGCTGCCTGTATTCTTTCAATTTTAATGATTGCTTTGATCTGGAATGCGGAGAAAAGAATTCATAACAATAAAGCTAACATATGACAATTCATCATTGTCAGCCATTTTTAATATTTAGGAGGGAAACTTTAAATTGAGCTTTTAAAAATAGAATAAAAATTTGTTTTACTTTCTTTAAGTGTGTATTTGATTAATATTTATGCTATTTATTTATTAAACATATATAAAACGAAACAAATCTTTACAGATAAATCGTTGCATTATAAATAAGAAAGCAATATTTTGATTTTAAGGTGAAAAGATTTTATGAAAAATGAAAGATATTATATCTTTTTAATGGTTCAATACCATCTTCTGAAACTTCCTTTTTTTAAGGATATTAAAGACTTTGCTAATTATAAATAGATATTTTTAACAAAAAAGATAAACGAAAAGTTATGAAAAATTTTAACCGTTCTAAACTGTTTTTGATTATATGCATTGCTTTTTTAGGTTTTATCGTAGTTAGTTGTAATAAAAATACTGATCCTGTATCTTACTCTGTAAGTATTCATCCTCAAGCCGGAATGGATTTGTACGGTTTTATTGGAGATGTCAATGGGAATCCTGTCAAGGGGGTTGTTGTATCTGATGGTTATACCTGTGCTTTGACAGATAGTGCAGGTGTATATCAAATGAAAAGAAACACTAACGCTGATTTTGTGTTTTATTCTATTCCTGCAAGTTATAAGGCCGATCCTTCTGCCTTTTATCAAAAATTAGCCTCAAATTCCCAGCGTTATGATTTCAGTTTGGAAAAGTCAACTGTTGATGAAACGAATTTTAATCTCCTGTGTATAGGGGATCCGCAAGTAACCAGTACTACTCAGGTCAACCGTTTTAAAAATGAAACGATGGTTGACATTAAGGCTTTTGTTGACAGCAGTGCATATCCTTCGTATGGGTTATCGCTTGGTGATATGGTTGGCGATAAGCCGACTTTGCAAGCCACTATGAAGACTGTTATTTCTTCAACCAAGATGCCTGTTTTTGTAACTGTCGGGAATCATGATAAAGTAGCATATGCGGATACAACAAAACCTCGTAACAGCCTTGTTTTTTGTTCGACATTTGGCCCTCTGAATTATTCTTTCAACAGGGGGAATGTACATTTTGTATGCCTGGATGATATATTGTATTCCGGTGCATCTGTTTATGATGGTGGTTTTTCTGATAGCCAGGTAGAATGGCTCAAAGAAGATTTAAGTTATGTCCCTAAAACGGATATGGTTATTGTTTATTATCATATTCCTTTACGCAATACTACGAGTATTGTAAACCGTAATAATATTCTGAACCTGTTAAATGGTTTTGCTGAAGTCCATTTAATGGCCGGGCATACTCATTATACCCAGAATTACAGTGTAACAACTCCCATTTCCGTATACGAACACATTCACGGTGCAGCATGCGGCGCATGGTGGCATTCTACCATAAATGGGGATGGTACGCCCAATGGTTTTGCCGTTTATTCAATTAGTGGGAATACCATAAAGAACTGGTATTACAAATCTGTACACTATGATAAAAATTTCCAGATCCGGCTTCATTGGGGAAATGTAAAATTTGGCGGTACCTGTGGTTATTATTCTTACGGGCAAACGCAAAATACTTTAATTGCCAATATTTGGAATGCAGATAGTAAATGGACAGTTAATGTTTATGAAAACGGAGTGTTAAAAGGATCGATGACCAGGGCTTCGTCTGTCAAAACTGATGCCTGGTCACAGGGATATCATATTGGTGTTCTTGGACTTACTACTACAGGTTATAGCGAGTATACCAACCATGTTTATCTGTACCAGGTTTCTGATCCAACAGTAAAAATTACAGTTGAAGCTATTGATGAATTTGGAAATAAATATACCCAATCAGCAATCACCAGTGATTTTTCGACGGCTGAAGCTTATCAATAAATTGCTATAGTTGATTTTTTTTAAAACGAACATTAGGATTTTCCATTATAGTTAAGTTTGAAATATTTGCGGGATTTTGAGAGAGATTTTATCTGTTAAGAAATTTCGCAAATATTTTTATTCGATGATTATTCATTAAATAAATGTATTAAAATTTTCAAGGAACCTGTTTTAAAAACAAGTGTTATGAGTTATAATATTTTTAAGAATTTAAGAGTAGGATGGATGGTGTTTCTCTGTTCTATATTGTCATTTTCCCCTGTATTTGGGCAAACTGCCAATTATCCTGTTGCAGATCCCCATTCTGTTGTAAAAATGGGGAATGTCCGCTTTACCGTATTGACCCCTGACCTGATCAGAATGGAATGGGATAGTTTGCAGAATTTTAACGATGCCGCTTCTTTTGTTGTCATCAACAGGCAATTACCAGTCCCAACATTTTCAAAATCAGTTAAAAGAGGCTGGTTATCTATAAAAACTTCCAGTTTAGAGTTATCCTATAAATTAAATAGTGGGAAGTTTAATCGAGAAAATCTTAAAATTAAATATTTAAACAAAACGGATGCTTTTACCTGGGTCCCGGGGACGAAGCAAATGAATAATTTAAAAGGTACTTATAGAACCCTGGATGGCTTTAACGGTGATACGCATAGAACCAGAAAAACAAAAGTACCATTGGAAGACGGACTGCTTTCTACCGATGGTTGGACTTTAATTGATGATTCCCAATCTTTGATTTTCGATAATTCTGACTGGCCATGGGTAAACAAGCGGGTGAATAATAATGCCCAGGATTGGTATTTTATGGCTTATGGAAAAAATTATACTGCAGCATTGAAGGAATTTACTTTAATTGCCGGAAAGATACCTTTACCTCCCCGTTATGCTTTCGGCTATTGGTGGTCGCGTTATTGGAGTTATTCTGATAATGAATTGAGAAACCTGGTGGGTAATTTTAAAAAATATGATATTCCCCTGGATGTATTGGTTATTGATATGGATTGGCACAATACCGACAGTTTAACAAGCAGGCATGATGAGTTCGGGCAAAAGCAACAATGGACAGGCTGGACATGGAATAAGCGCCTTTTTTCTGATCCGGACGATTTCCTTACCTGGGTAAAGGGGAATCATTTGAAAACAACTTTAAATCTTCACCCTGCATCGGGCATTGCTCCTTATGAAGAACCTTACAAGAGGTTTGCTGAAAAGATGAATTTTGACACCTTAACTCATAAAAATATTCCTTATGAACCTACCAGTAAAAAATTCATGACTAATCTTTTTGATGTGGTTTTACATCCGATGGAGAAAAAAGGGATCAGTTTCTGGTGGCTTGATTGGCAACAATGGTTAAATGACAAGAAGATTCCTGAACTGAGCAATACCTGGTGGTTAAATTATACTTTCTTTACCGATCAGGAAAGAAATTCGGATACCCGGCCTTTGCTTTATCATCGTTGGGGCGGATTAGGAAATCATCGTTATCAGATTGGATTTTCTGGTGATGTCGTAGTTTCTTGGGCTTCACTTAATTTTCAACCCTATTTCACCAACTGTGCTTCGAATGTACTGTATGGATACTGGAGCCACGATATTGGCGGGCATATGTTGACTAAAGATATGAAACAGGAATTGAATCCCGAGCTTTATGTACGCTGGATGCAGTATGGGGGATTTAGTCCCATATTCCGTACGCATACATCTAAAAGCGCTGTTTTAAACAAAGAAATCTGGAATTTCAGGGGCGAGTATTTCGATGCTTTATATAATTCCATCCATCTTCGTTATCAGTTATCTCCATACATTTATACAATGGCCCGTGAAGCTTATGATACCGGCATTTCGCTTTGCCGTCCCATGTATTATTCCTATTCAAGGGAGCCTTTGGCATATACTTACAAAAATCAGTATTTCTTTGGTGACGATATGCTGGTTTGCCCCATCACATCAGCAATGCAGGGTGGAAAATCTGATTTGAAGCTATGGTTGCCCAAAGGTAATGATTGGTACGAATGGTGCAGTGGTACCTTATTAAAAGGTGGTCAGGAAGTTAACCGCAGCTTTTCATTGGACGAATACCCTGTATATGTTAAGGCCGGATCTGTCATTCCTATGTATAACAGCAGCGTGAAGAATCTTGATGAAAATCCTCAAAATATCATCATCGGAGTTTTCCCTGGTGGAGACGGAACCGCAAATATATATGAGGACAATGGTACGAATAAGGATTATGCTACACATTTTGCAATTACCCGTGTTGTCTCTAAGGTTAATTCTATTAACCGTACACAGGAAATTACGATTTATCCTAGAGAAGGCCAATATCAAAACATGACCCTTTCAAGAACCTACACAATACGGTTATACGGTGCTGAGATTCCTCAAGAGATTAAAGTAAACGACCGCAAATTGGATTTTTCACTTACAGTTGATTCCGACAAATGGAATTATGATGGGAACGAATTGGCAGTTAATATTTTCCTTCCCAGGGATCTTTGCTCAACTAAGCAGGAAATTAAGATTTCTTATAGCAAAAAGGACAGTGTAAATGTAAATACAGGCATAAAGAGAGTGTTTAAAGAATTGACTAAACTGGTACTGGCCAAAAAGTTTGAAGACCCGGCCTGGATTGTCCCTGATTATATTGGGAATTGTGAAGAAACTAATTTAAAACTGGGTTATTATCCTGAACAGTTTTATTCGTTGATTCAATATTTTAATTCAAATTTTTCAAAATCTTTGGATGATTTAAATGGCATGAAAAAGAAATAATTAAGGCTTAAATGATTAAAAAAGGTTCCTGTAATATTTGAGTGTTTTTTACTTAAATATTTACAGGAATCTCTATATCCGAAAGTGACTAAAAAAATAAAAATGAAAAGGCATCAATTGTGGTTACTTGCAGTAATCATTTTTCTTCTTCAATGTATTGGTGGATATGGAATTTCATTCACTGGCGATGAAGTTGTTCCTGATAAAGGAATTAATTTATATGGTGAGATTAAGGACAATGAGGGAAATCCTGTTCCTAATGTGGTTGTAAGCGATGGTTATACTTGTACGGCCACTAATTCAAAAGGTTTGTATCAGCTTGTGAAAAACAAGAATTCCCAATTCGTTTTTTATTCTACCCCTTCGGCTTATAAGATAGAAACGAAAGGTTCAAACGATAATAATCCTTGTTTTTATGCCCGTATAGATGGAAAATCTAATCAGCTAATCAGGCATGATTTTGTACTGAATAAACTGTCAAATTCTGAAAACAATTTCACCCTTGTTTGCATTGGTGATCCACAATGTGCAAATAGTGTTCAGACAGCCCGTTTTAAAAATGAAACGGTAAAAGATTTAAATCACTTAATAAGTACTGTGTCTGCTCCCTGCTATGGCATAGCCTTAGGTGATGTGGTCTGGAATACCCCTGAGGTTTTACCCGCAATGAATAAACTTATTGGCTCAATTCATATTCCTGTTTTTGTAACTGTAGGAAACCACGATAAAAGCCGGAATCCTCAGTCTAAATTACTTCCAAGAAGTTCTGATGATTTCAAGAGTGTATTCGGGCCCACTGATTATTCCTTTAATCGAGGAAGTGTACATTTCATTTCTTTGGATAATATCATGTATTCCAATTCTGAGGATTATAAGGGGGGGATAACTGATGAACAGTTAAAATGGGTTAAAAATGATTTGAGTTATGTGTCTAAAGATAAAATGGTTATTGTTTATTACCATATTCCGGTAAGCAATGCAAAAGACAATAATGAAGAAATATTACGTAATTTATTAAAAGATTACAAGGAAGTACATTTGATGGCCGGTCATACACATACTAACAAAAATTATATTTTTACCTCTGCACACAATATGTATGAACACATTCATGGGACGGCCTGCGGTGCTTTTTGGCATTCTACAATGTGTTGCGATGGTACTCCCAATGGTTATGAAGTCTATGAGATTGACGGGAACAGGATGAAGAACTGGTATTTCAAGGCTGTAAATTATGACAAAGGTTTTCAGATCAGGCTCTATCATGGAGATGCTTCATTTGGTGGGCAATACGGAAATTTTTCTTTTGGATTGGGCAAAGGTTCTATTGTTGCAAATGTTTGGAATGCCGATAGAAAATGGAAAATTGAAGTTTTTGAAGACGGGGCTAGGACCGGCAAAATGAAAAGCATGGCTGGTATTAGCTATGATGCCTGGGCCGTGGGCTATCATGTCGGAGTTTTGCACAGGAAAATGAAAAGTTTTGGTAAAAAATGTTCTCATCTATATACATATACCCTGAAGAATCCTGGTGCATCCAGGATTGAAGTGAAGGCCACAGATGAATTTGGGAATGTTTATACCCAGAATTCTTTTACTTCTGATTTTTCTTCAGCTATTTCTTATTGAAATTTTTATTAGAATTTAAGAAAATGTAATTTACGGGTCTTGAATGATCTAAATTTCAATTTATGAAAATGAAACACTTTTGTTTTTTGTTGATTTTTTCATTTTTCTTCTTTATGGAAGCCTATACTCAGAAAATTGATGCTGAGTGGGTTAAAAAAAATTATGCAAAGAGGGAAGTGATGATCCCGATGAGGGATGGAACCAGGCTTTTTACAGCAATTTATGAACCAGTATCCGGGAGTGATAAACATCCCATTTTAATTACCCGAACACCATACAAGGCCGGTCCCTATGGTCTGGAAATGAGCTCCATGTTATGGAATTCCTGGAGTAATTATTCCAGGGAAGGATATATCCTGATCATACAGGATGTGCGTGGAAGATGGATGAGTGAAGGTCAATTTGTAGATATTCGCCCGTTCAATGCAAAAAAGAAGAAGAAAACAGATGTAGATGAAGCCAGCGATGCTTATGATACTGTCGATTGGTTGATTAAGCACATTAAAAACAATAACGGAAGGGTTGGATTTATAGGAACTTCATATCCGGGATTTTATGCCATGATGGCTGCTTTGTCAAATCATCCTGCTGTCCGTGCAATTTGTACGGGAGCCCCGGTAACCGATTGGTTTATGGGCGATGATATCCATCATAATGGGGCATTAATGCTGACGGACGCTTTTCATTTCCTTTCTGGGGTAGGACGGCCCCGTCCGGTACCTGTGATGGCGCAATCCTCTGCCTTACCCTTTTATCAGACAGACGAATATTCTTTTTTCCTTAAATCAGAAGGGATTAAAAATTTATCTTCTTTACTCGGTGATAGTATTAAATTCTGGAATGAAGTTATGCAGCATCCCAATTATGACAGTTGGTGGCAAGCACGTAATGTACGTCCCAATTGTTATAATATTAAACCTGCTGTATTAGTCGTGGGAGGGACGTTTGATGCCGAAGATTGTTATGGTACATTAGGAACATATAAGACCATCAATCAGCAAAGTCCTCAAACCAAGCTGAATATAATACTGGGTCCCTGGGCTCATGGCAAATGGAATACAAGTAATGTAAATTCATTGGGAAATATTTATTTCGGAGGAAACACATCGGATTATTATCGCAATAATGTTGAATTTCCATTTCTGAATTATTATTTAAAAGGGGAGGGAGCTATCGATAGTTTAGGCAAGGCCACTGTATTTTTTTCCGGAAGTAACCAATGGCGAAGGTTTACTGAATGGCCTTCA
>JAUZOH010000044.1 GCA_030706565.1 Bacteroidota bacterium
AAATTATTTTCCCATTTTCATCCGTTATTTTCCAGGATGACGAAGCATTCTCCATAGGTTGACCGCTGAAATGGGCAACTTCAACAGCCGCGCTAAAAGTTTCCTTGTTGGTGTACACGAATTTCGGAATCCTTGCCAACGGAACGGTATGATTACAGAACCTGTTGAACTCAGGGGCAGTCGAATAACCTTTTTCATCCCAGAAAGCATCGAGAACGCCAACCAAAGCAGTTCCCTGGCCTGGATAATCATTTAAAGCGAGCAGCTCGAAACCTGCAAATCCCGGGGTGCGCAAGGCAGCTTCTATCTCAGCCTTGTAACACAAGACCTGCAACTTCCCCGAGGCCATCAGAAAATCATTGGCCTGATCGCCCATGTGGTGGTCGCCTAAATCTTCCTGAAAAAGTTCGAAATTCCTGGCTTTCAAAGGGCCTGTATATTTACCGATTTCTTTAAAATCCGGGAAGACGCAATACTGGCCAACTTCATGCGAAACATAAGGAACAGTCTGGTTTTCGAGTTTGTTCCTGAAATCGAAAGTTGTGGAAGGTAAAGAGTTTGACCAGGGAAGCCCGCGGGGAGTGGCACGGACAAGATACTCACTTGCAGGAATTATAGACCAGCTGCCGCCAATGGCTGCCCCGGTATATAACCTCCGGGGATCTTTAGCCTTCCAATAATCAACAAATTTATTCAGGTAAGGCACATAACTGCCGCGTGGTTCATTGCCATAAGCCATCATGCAAAACGAAGGATGATTGCCATACTCCCTTACGATACGTTCGGATTCGTCATAAATATACCGGTCGATGGCCTCGCCCCTGCCCAGTGAAACCCCATGGTTGGCCCAGCTTCCGCATTCAACATGCAGATAAAAACCGGCTTTATCGGCTGCAATAAAAGCAGCTTCGGGAGGGCAGAAAGAATGAAAACGCATGTGGTTTAATCCATGGGCACGGCAAATGGCAAAGACCCTTGCCCAGGAAGCCTCATCTGTGGGAGGATAGCCGGTCAGCGGGAAGACGCAATTCTCGACCGTTCCGCGCAGAAAGGTGGGATGCCCGTTAATTTCAAAATGAGTTCCGTTGGCCTTAAACTCCCGCATGCCAAACATCATCAGCTTCTCATCTTTGTTGCCGGATTTGTCGGCAAGCACAGCCCTGAGCTGATAGACCACCGGGTTGAACTCATCCCAAAGCCGGGGATTATCGCCCATGGAATAAATCAGTTCCAGGATATTATCACCTTTGGAAACCTTAACTTTAGAAGTAAGGGATTTCAGCTTCTTCCCGCCTGTCCCTTTTAATAATCCGGCAGTCAGCCCGATTTTTACAGCATCAAGCGATGAAGTTGAATTTTTTATATTTATAATGACTTTAACCCTCTTTGCTTTGATATCCGGATAAATTCGGATGTCATCAAAAAAAACCGGAGAACCTGCCTTCAGGTTCATCTGTCCGGTAATGCCGTTCCAGTTGCCCTGGGTATGGTCGGTAATGCTGTGTGAATCCTGCCCGGGATTTACTGTCTTTGTGCTGTTGTCGACCCTGATGGTTAGAGTATGTTTCCCGGGCGCCAGGGAAGAAGTCAGGTCGTAATCATGAGGAGTCGACAGGCTGTTTTGAGAACCGATAAGTATATTATCCACCCATACCGTAGTCTGCCAATGGGGACGTTCAAGAAAAAGCACTATCCTTCTGCCTTTCCAGCTGGCAGGAATATCAACTTCTTTCTGATACCAGGCAGCACCCACATAATATTTATCCGGGGTAAGCCAGAAAGGGAATTTCAGTTTACCCGACTGCCGGTATTTAGCCATACGCGGGTTATAATACCACGAACTATCATAAATACTGCCTGTCCATTTCGTCTTCAGGGTCAGCTCATCCCCCTTGCCGTTTTCGGACATTGAACCCGGCAATCTGATGGTTTCAGAAAGTGAACGGGCAAACCATTGTTCACTAATCCCTTTGTCCAGCGGATCGGTCTGAAACTTCCATTCTCCTTTTAAAGGTATAGTATTATCGCTGGCAGCATGAACGGATAAAAAAACCAATAGGGATAATAGGAAAAGAAAAAATACTTTCATCTGTATCTGTGGTTTCATCTAAAAGATTTTAAAGCCAGAAATAAAATTTATTTACAGGCCAGGTACATAAAACATGCTTATAAATGCAAACGATTCCAAAAATACAAATTGTACCGGAACGATTACACGAATTCATAAGAATTGTTAAAAATCATTACAGTCAAACAGAACATTTTACCTCAACCACGCCGCCTAAAAGGTTAAATATCTGCAAAATAAGACAGATCAACTGAAGCAAACCCATGCAATTACCGACTACTTCTGTTTTAGGGAAAATATTATTTTTGCCCTATCACTCATCCTTTTAAAACATGATTTCGACATTACGTTTATTTGCTCAAAAGGGTAAATGGCAAAATTACATTTATAAAATTCTTTCTAACGATCTATTTTGGCTTTTGCTTACCTGCGGTATTTTCAGATACATTTTTTATTTGTTTTTTTCTGTAACCCACGACTATCCTGATTCACAAACCTATCTAGGCTACAATGCAAATATATTGCTCGGGCAGGTGGAAGACTACAGGACTCCGGTATACCCCTATTTCATCAGGCTGATAAAATTATTTGGAACTACAAACCTGTTACAAAATGTAGTATTGGCCCAATCCATTATTTCTTTTCTGACCATTATCGTCTTTTACAAAACCCTGAAAAATATTTTAAAAAAGCGTGCAGTAATCTTAATAGCAGCCCTGATCTACGGCATTTTGCCATCTACCCTAAATTTTGACAAATGTATTTTAACAGAATCTTTTTCCATATCCGCCCTCGTTGTATTTCTCTATTTCGTTGTTTCCTATTTAAAGCAGCCGGCAATTTATAAAGCGGTACTTTTCACGTTTTATATCTTCTTTCTGATCATGCTGCGGCCGGCGTTTATATTTTTATTACCGGTGATCATATTATTCTGGATCATCAGGATGATGATCAGGAAAACGGAGTGGAAAATGAGCCTGTCAGGGCTGGCCGCATCGGCAGTTTGTATTTTGCTTATCATAGGATATTCCCACTTAAATTATACCTGCAATGAAGTCAACAATATATCCGTCGTTTCCACTGTAAACCAGTTGGATATTCTGATCGATTACAACATTTACACGGATAAAAGTGACACCGAACTGTCGGATTACATCACAACCAATATTCATAAAGAGAACAGGGAAGATTTGAGTGACAGCATATTTACTCTTTTTGATCCGGGAAGGATTGCAAAATATAATAAAAATTGTACCCTGCATCATTTCCCGGTTTATTTACAAAAAAGCCTGGAAAAGATACTCAAAACGGGTACTTCATCAACTTCGGTCATTTACGCTGAATTCAGGAAAGGAGTCTCAGGCAGGTGGATAGAGGTAATTTCCAATATCCTCAGCCTGAAGTTTTGGTTTTTGTACCTCTTGCTGGTTTTTGATTTTATCTATATCATTTACCTTTGGATTAAGTCAAAAGAGATACCCTGGCTGAAAATCTGTATATGGACCATTATCACGGCCCAATTTATGACGGCCCTGTTGGGCGCGCCAAATGAATCGGAAAGGTTGTTTGTTTCCGCTCTGCCTTACCTTATCGTATTATTGTCCGGTTATGCAGATAAACTTGTTTGCCATATAAAAGGCAGGAGTTTAAGCCGTTAGGGTATAATTAAAGCCTATGGGTGATAAATAGGATCAGTTCAAAGAGTTTAAAAGTTCAAGGGTTCAAGATGGTTTAAAATATTACCACTAAGGCACAAAGGGCACTAAGAATACATATTTATTGTGATCTTTGTGAAAACCTTGTGTACCTTGTGGTTTGAAATTGCTTGAAGTTGTTTGAGATGGTTTGAAATGGTTCAATGGGTTCAAAGTTTCTTGTGTTCCGGGATGAATTTTATATTAAGCCGCATAGCGGCATCCTATTTGTAGATAATATAGTGAAATCAAGTAATCAAGCCGCGTAGCGGTGACCTATTAAATAAAAGTTTGAGATGGTTTGAAATACATTTACCACTTAGGCACGGAGTTCATTAAGAATACAAGTTTTAATTGTGATCTTTGTGAAAACCCGGTTTTCCTTGTGGTTAATTATTTTATATTAAAAAGTTACGCTGAGAAAACTCAACGAAACTCAGAGTTTTTCTGCCTCATCCTGGAATAAGTAAGGCACGAATAAAAAAGCGGGTAATTATTGAAAATTCAACAACTACCCGCTAATTAAATCCCTTAAAATTTATTTTTATTACCAGCCGGCTATAAAAATCTGTTTTATTTTACAGAAGATTTTATTTGATGGCCCTTAATTCAAAAGGTTTATTGCCTTGAAATTCATCAAACAACGGATCCAGGGCTTTCACATTATCCTCATTGTTTTTTGCCAGAGTGATAGCAAATACTTTGATCTTTTTATCAGAGGGCAAAGTCAGTGTTTTTGATTTTTTTGGTAAATCAATCTCGTATTTGTAAATATAACTGTACTGATATGCATCATTCTGGGACGGATAGGAAATATGACGGTGCGAAGCGAACCAGGCAATATTGTCTTTCTTTGCGAAAGGTTTGTCCATTGCAATCACATCGCTCATATCGGGAGTAAAATGCCGGTTGTAGAACTGCCCTACATAACCGGTCCATTTCTGTATCCCAAGTGTAAAAGGCTGGTTATCTATATTGAAATCCTTCTGTACATCATCAGTTGCAGCAGCAAGAATATATAATTTATTGTATGAACCCTGGGGAAGGTTTATTTTCTGGCCATTGCAGGCTACAGCATTATTTTGCCCGTCCTGGCGGCCTCCCATTTTAAAATGAACATCCTCGCTGGTTATTTCATCAGGAATCAATTCAGCGGGCAGGCTCAAACCATACTCAAAATTACCGTCATCACGGTTATCGTCAAAGCTCATGACATCCCTGTCAAATGGCAAGTCCAGTGAAACCTGGTTATTTATGCCGGAAGTTTCTGCAGCATTCTGGAATTTAACAGCAAAACTGCGGATTGTATAATGACTGAGGTCAAAATTCAATTTGCCGTCCTGCAAACTGACATCCCCGATTTTTTGTTCCTGTCCGTTTACTTCATAGGCATCGACAATTTTGTTGGGGAAACTGATTTGTATCCCTTTTGCGTCTTTGCCATAAAGTTCATTCACCCTGACGATGTAATAATCGCCATTTTCCATTTTCTTGAATGCCATCAGGCCAGCTTCAGGAGAACTGATAGAAATTAAAGATAATTCTTTGCCTGATTTACCGGAATGTTTGGTTGTTTCGAAAGCCAACAAAGGCTGGTTGAAAAATTTAGCCTTCCAGGGAGACTGGCCATCACACCAATCACCTGCGTGCCCGTAAATTGCATACCTTATATCATGGATACCCCAATCCTGGGTATTTTGATAAATAAATGACCTGTTGTTTTGATTCACTTCAGGGGTATATAACAAGGTCAGTCTCAAAGTATTGTCGTCCGGTTTGTCTGAACCAAACTTGCAGTCTTCTAAAATTGAAACGCCATATTTTCCTGATTTATCCGTCAGATCGAACCATTCTTTGGAAGGCACTTCAAATTTCCGTTCATTATTATTTCCCCTTTGGATGGTCCCCACACCCAGGTTATAAGTAGCATTTTCATTATTCACGGCAAGCGGGAAAGCGGCTTTCAGGCTCACACCCTTCGATTGCCAGTCAACCTTATTGGTTACTTCCAGGCATTTCCCTGCTTCACCTGCTGCGAGGCTGTATACCTGAGCGATTTCGGAATTCCTGCCTTTCCTGGTAATTTCCAGGGCTATACGCACCGGGCCCTGTTCAACAATCCGGAAAGAAACATCCTGATTCATAAAATCAACCGGAGGGTTCTGGCGGTCTTTCCAGTCCATGTTCCATGCCGGATATTGAGAAGGAGACTCATGAAGGAATTCCAGGTCAGCAGGCTTTGAAAGCAGTTCCTTTTGAGCTTTTTTATCGAAAAGACTGACCAGATCACCATTGGAAGCAAACCTGGCCTTATAAAATTCATTCTCAAGGGTTTCGTTGGTAACCGACAAAGTTGTCCCGGATACTTTCTGTTTATTCAATGTACGGACATCATAAACAGCCATTCCGGCTGAAGGTACTTTGGCAAAGAAAATGAACTTCAGGTCGTTCCCGTTCCGGCTAATAACCTGGGTAGGCAAAGCTTTTCCCTTTCCGTCAAATACCTGAACATCTTCAGGCAGGGTCTGAAATTTCATTTCTGCAGTAACGACATCCTCCCGTTCACGGGGAACAGGATTATAAACAACAATTGTCCTGCCTTTGGTCTGGGTATTCAAATCTTTGGCAATGGCAGCCACGGAATTTTTAAGTACCTGAGCGAAACCATTTGCAGCAATAAATTCATCGTTCCAGGCATATTCATAAGCTTTAGGGATAGAAGTTCCCGGAAGTATATCATGAAACTGGCTGCCCAATACCAGTTCCCAGGCCCTGTTCAACTTTTCAAAAGGATAAGCGGCTTTGCCCGACAAATCTGCGAATGAAGCCAATTGTTCGGCCGACTGGGCCAGAAGTTCATTCTTCCGGTTGGAACGTTTCATAAAAGATTGTGAGGTCATGGAACCTGCACTGTGTTCAATAAGCAAAAGATCGCCTGAATAAACGGGGAGTTTCTGGCGTATTTCCGGGGTAATATCCTTATACATCTGATCCGAAGAGGTAAGGATAACTTTAAACTTGCTGTCGTTATTTCTCAGGCTTCCAATGGCATTTTTTATATCATTTTCCCTGGGAGAGCCCCCGCGGTCACCCACTCCATAGTAACGGTAATCAAAAGAAATTCCGTACTTGCTGATATCCTGGGAAATTCTCTCAGCCCAATATTGGTCAAGATCAAGCCTTGGAATTACATGCCCTGTATAATCCATGGCATTCAATGCAGCAATAATCCCTTTCCCGTCAGGACCGTTCCATACACCCACATTAAAAGGCACTCCGTTGGCTGAACGCCAGGTAAGCTTTTGTGTTGAAAAACCGAGCAAACCGCAATGATGCCAGATCGAAGGCAGGTTGGCCAGAAACCCGAAACAATCGGGAAGCATATAATCACAGCTTTCTGTTCCAAACTCTTTTCTGAAATAGTCGTTTCCATATAATACCTGCCGGATGATGGATTCGGAAGAAGAAATATTTGCTTCGCCTTCATCTACGGAAGAACCGGATACAAACCAACGGCCCTGCTTGATATATTGAACCACTTTTTTATAATCTTCAGGATAATACTCCTTCATCATGTGGTAACGCCGGGATCCGGTAAAATTAAAAACATAGTCGGGATACTTTTCGAATAAATGAAAGTTGTCTCTCATTGTATTTCTGATATATTCGTTGATGGTGGTCGGATAATCCCAATTCCATTGCGTATCCAGATGTGCATAACCAATAGTGTACAAAACTTTATCCATAGCGGCATTATATTTTTCGCGTCTATCATAGGGCTGGGAAAAGACCAGCCCTGAAATTAACAGGCTCAAAATGGCCAAATAATATTTCTTTTTCATTTTGTTAATAGTTAGTTTAAGTGTTAATATAATCGCAAAATTAAGTATTTGCAGGTGATATAAATCCAAAACAACTTGGGAACAGGCAAAAATACCATAATTTATAAATAATACGGGAGGGAAATATATAAAATAAAGAAAAGGCGCAATTTATGTGCTTAGAACAACAGTTGTTATTTTATTCCGGGAAAATCAGGAAGTTTTTTTAAAAAGTTAAAAACAAAACTTTTTATACCTTAGCGGCTTAGCATTTCTGCGGGGAATTGTAATTTTTCTAAAAAATCCCGCAGATGAAACATTATTTGTAAAATATTTTCCTTTGAAACGAACATGTTTGCAAATAAACACAAAACACGAATGATCCGTCAGCTGACGGATCACCGTAGGTAAAATAGCAAACATAGCGTTTTATAGGTCCTTTAAAAATTAAACTATATTCGAATGAAACAGACTGAAGATTTTTACAGTCCCGTTAGGGACTAAATACTGGTAGAAAAACAAATAGGTATCAGATAAAAGTCCCGTCAGGGACGAAATAGATAAAAGGGTTTGAAAGGGTTTGAAATTGATTATGAAGAACGATATTTAAAAATTATATCGTACCTGACGGCACTTAAAGTCTATTGGGTTATCCCTTTTTTACTACCAATATATTGTCCCTAACGGGACAAAGATATGGATGATAGGGCATTGAGTTCCCTTTCGGAGTATCCGCCATATACGGATTCATTTGGCAATATAAATTATCTTTATATAAAAAGATAAATACTTTAAAAGGCCAAATATCTCTTTTTTAGTAGAATAACAATTTTTTAGGAATCATGCAGAGTATAAATAGAATTCTCCTAATTATAATTTTTTTTAGTTTTTTAGTATACAATCAGATAAACGGACAGGATTTGTTTCCCCTCAACCGCGACCTCAACCAATTGGTTGAAAGGGAATGTGACCTGAACAAAAAAAACATTTTCAGTTCTTTCAAGCCTTACGACCTCCGGAACATTCCAGTAAATACCGACTCACTGCTTTCAGCCAACCGGGATAAAGAGCATCATTCCTGGCTGGTCAGGAAATTTGGTTACGAACATCTGATCCATGTCGATTCAGATGACCTGCAGCTGACCATTGATCCTCTTTTTAATTTTGAAGTTGGACAGGATCAGAATAATCATGGCAGTTACTATGTAAATACCCGTGGAATAATGGTTCAGGGCCGGATAGGGGAAAAATTATGGTTCTATTCCGATTATTACGAGAATCAGGCTGTATTTCCCGGATACCTGACGGCCTATGTCAGGCAGAATAAAGTAATCCCCGGGCAGGGACAGGCACGGGGATACGGGTCAAAGGGATTTGATTATTCGCAGGCCACCGGTTATCTTTCCTATTCTCCTTCCCGGCATTTTAATTTCCAGTTTGGACAGGGCAAAAATTTCATCGGTGACGGATACCGTTCGCTTCTGCTCAGTGATAATGCTTATAGCTATCCCTATTTTAAGGTTACCACCACCATCTGGAAGTTGCAATACACCAACCTGTATACCACCTTTCTCAATCTGGACGAGCCACATACCTATCAAAGCGGCTACAGGAGGAAATATGGCGCTTTTCATTACCTCAGCCTGAATGTTTTTAAAAACCTTCAGTTTTCGCTTTTTGAAAGCGTCATTTGGCAGAAACAGGATTCAACCGGAACGAGAGGATTTGATGTGAGTTACCTTAATCCCGTCATTTTTTATCATTCCGTGCAATTTTCGCTTGGTTCGCCGGATAATTCGGTCATCGGGGCAAACTTAAAATGGATCCCTTCCCGTCGTACCCAATTGTACGGGCAATTCGTACTTGACGATATGGACATCAGCAAAGCCAAGAAAGGTTCGGGTTATATCCTCAGTAAATATGGATTTCAGGGAGGCTTCAAATATTTTGACTGCCTGGGCCTCAAAAATTTATATTTTCAGACTGAGTACAACCAGGTCAGGCCCTATGTCTTCTCCCACAGGGTACCTGCACAAAATTACTCGCATTACAACCAGGTACTGACCGACCCGATGGGAGCCAATTTCAGGGAATCAATCAGTTTTCTGAATTACAGGTTTAAAAACCTCGGACTTTCAACCCAGTTCAATTATACAACCTATGGCGCTGATACTGTAAAATCCAATTGGGGACAAGATATTTTCAAGAGCGAAAATACAGCCTCACGAGGGAAAGACTCTTATGGCAATACGGTGGGACAGGGAGTTAAAACCACCCTCAAATATATTAACCTGGAACTCTCTTACCTGATGAATCCAAAAACCAACATGAACTTATGCATAGGCTACAGGCGCAGGGATCTTAGTTCAAAATTCAGTTCCAGCCTGACCAATTATGTTTATGTGGCTTTCAGAACCTCTCTGATTAATAAGTACTATGATTTTTAATTTTAAGGGGCAGGGAATTTGAGGTGGGTTGAGATTGTTTGAGATTGTTTGAAATGGTTTGAGGTGGTTTGAAGTGGTTTGAAGTGGTTTGAGATTGTTTGAGGTGGGTTGATATGGGTTGATATGGGTTAATAGGTTCAAGAGGTTTAAAGGGTTCAAGGGTTCAAGGGTTCAAGGGTTCAAAGAGTTCAAGGGATTCAAAGTTTCTTGTTTTCCGGGGTGAATTTTTCACCTTTTTAATCCCTGCCCCTTAAAAAAGGGTCTATAGCAGGAGGTTGGAGGTTTCCAAAAAGGCATTACCACAAGGACAGATCAAATCTATTTTCCTGTGCCTTCGACTCCGCTCAGGCACCACTTACAGCAACGCCGGCGATTGAAAGACTTTTCGTGACTTCGTAGTTTTATCTAAAGTTTTTATTTTTATCAATAATTCAATCGAACAACATCTAGCTTATGGGCGGCTTATAGAAAACCCAGTTCAAGTTTGGCTTCATCGGACATCCGGTCTTTATCCCAGGGCGGATCGAATACCAGGTTGATATTTACGCCTTTCACCCCTTCCACCCCACTTACCTTGGTGTTGACTTCTTCAACCAGGTCATCAATCAAGGGACAATTGGGCGCAGTTAAAGTCATCTTGATATCAACCATGCCTTCTTCATTAACATTCAGCTCATAAATCAGGCCCATATCATAGATGTTCACGGGTATTTCAGGATCATAAACTGTTTTCAGGACATTTACGACTTCACTTTCCAATTGTAAATAGTCTACTTTTTCCATCGTTTTGTTTTTAAAGCAATTTACCGGTTTATTCCGCTTCTTTTTCCAACTTGGAATTATAAGCTATGGCATAAAGTTTCATTTGTTTGATCATAGCAAGTAATCCGTTAGAACGTGTGGGCGACAGATTTTGTCTGAGGCCTATTTGATCAATAAAATACAAATCACAATCCATAATTTCTTTGGGTGTCCTTCCGGAAAGCACCCTGATGAGCAATGCGACAATCCCTTTGGTAATGATTGCATTGCTGTCAGCTGTAAAAACAATTTTCCCTTCTTTTAGTTCAGCATTTAGCCAAACTTTTGACTGACAACCCCGGATGGCATATTCGTCCGTTTTCATTTTGGCATCTATCACCGGCAGGTCTTTACTTAATTCAATCAGGTAATTGTACCGGTCCATCCAATCGCTATACAATTCAAATTCAGCAATTATCTCATCTTGTGTTTGTTCCAAAGTCATTTTCAAAAAAATTATTCAAACATTTTCTTTGCCTTGAGCAAAGCATCATACAAAATATCTATTTCTTCCTTGGTATTATAAAAAGCAAGCGAAGCCCGCAAAGTACCTTCAATATTGAAATGGTCCATAATCGGCTGGGTGCAATGGGTACCGGTCCTGACGGCCACCCCCATTTTGTCGAGTACCATTCCCACATCATAAGGATGAATATCACCCATTAAAAAAGACAGGATACAGGCTTTATCCGGAGAATTCCCATAAATACGCAGACCTTCGACCTTCTTTAATTTTTTTGTAGCATACTGGAGCAACTCATTTTCCCAGGCATGAATATCCGCTATCCCTACAGAATTCACATAATCAATGGCAACCCCCAAACCAATGGCTCCCACGAAATTTGTAGTACCGGCTTCAAATTTAAAAGGCAGATCGTTATAAGTGGTATTCTCCAGGGTTACACAATCGACCATATCACCGCCGCCCTGATAAGGAGGCATTTCGTTCAGGTACTTTTCTTTCCCGTAAAGGATCCCGATGCCGGTTGGCCCGTATATTTTATGGCCAGAAAAAGCATAAAAATCACAGTTGAGGTCGCGTACATCAATATCCTGATGCTGAATGGCCTGTGCACCGTCAAGCATAACAAGCGCTCCATGCTGATGAGCATATTCTACCATCTCCTTTACAGGATTGATGGTACCCAGGGTATTGGAAACATGCACTACAGATACCAGTTTGGTCTTATCCGTAAAAAGATTGTGATAAGCCTCCTGATCAAGAACCCCGTCATCATTGAAAGGAATGAATTTCAACTTTGCTTTCTTTCGCTGGCAAAGCATTTGCCATGGAACCAGGTTTGAATGGTGCTCCATAGCTGAAATAATAATTTCATCTCCTTCATGAATATATTTTTCACCAAAAGAAAAAGCAAAAGCATTCAACGAGCCTGTAGCACCGCTGGTGAAAATAATTTCCTGCGAATACTCGGCATTTATAAAGTGCTGAATTTTTTCCCTTGCGCCTTCATAGGCTTCCGTTGCCTGTTCGCTTAAATAGTGAACTCCACGGTGGATAGTGCTGTAACTGGTACGATAAAAATCGCTTACTGCATCGATTACCACATTGGGTTTCTGGGTGGTAGCCCCATTATCAAAATAAACAAGCGGATGGCCATACACCTGTTGCTTCAGTATTGGAAAATCCTCCCGTATTTTTTTTACATCAAACATTTAATTCGGATAATATATTTTTATTTGCATTTCATCGCACAGGTGTAACACCTGGATAATTCCCCCCTGAGGCGCCTGTTCACCAGTTCTCCAATGCGTTCTTTCAACGGGCTGACCGTTATCTTGCCAATTATCTCATGGGCAAAGGCATACATCAGCAGCAACCTGGCTTCCCTTTCATTTATGCCCCGGGCACGCAGGTAAAACAAAGCTTCTTCATCGAGCTGGCCTACCGTTGCCCCGTGACTGCACTTAACATCATCGGCATAGATCTCAAGTTGTGGCTTGGTGTTCATTCTGGCTTCATCGGTCAGTAAAATATTATTGTTCCGCTGGTATGCACTGGTGCGCTGAGCATCTTTGCGGACAAGGATTTTACCGGTGAAAGCACCGGTTGCCGCATTATCCAGAATGCCTTTATAAAGTTGATTGCTCGAACAATCCGGAACAGCATGTTCAACATAAGTAAAATTATCCAAATGCTGCTTTTTATCGGCAATGAACAATCCGTTCAGGACATTACCGGCTCCCTTACCTTCAAGGTTTACATAAAAATTGTTCCGGATCAGTCCGCCATGAAGGGAAATTGTATTGGCCGACATGTTGCTGTCAGCCTGCTGACTGACAAAAACATTCGTGATGTGTTTTGCATCGTCATGCTCATTTTGAATTTTATACAAATCAAAATTTGCACCCTGGTCAGCAAAAACTTCGGAAACCGAATTGGCTAAAAACCTGTGAGGCGACAAAGTATGATCGCAGACTACAACTGTTGCCCGGCTGTTTTTCCCAAGCACAATTAAATTGTGGTAATGAACCATCAGGTTATCGTCTGACATCAACAGGTTAATTATCTGCAAGGATTTGTCCATCACTGCGCCATCCGGTACATAAACAAAAATTCCATCCTGGGCAAAAACAGTATTAAGCGTAGCCAGGCTGTCAACCGGGGTATCTATGCAACGTCCGTAATATTTCTCAACAATTTCCGGATATTCCCTGGCAGCAGCTTTTAGACTGCCCATGATTACACCGTTCTCATATTTTTTCAGGGGTTCCTTCAGACCATAATAAAACCCGTTGAGCACCACCTCAAGATGAGTATTTAACCGGGGAACATCACATGCAAAAATATCCTGAAGGTTAAAATCTATTTTACGAAGTACAAAATACGGGGTATAATCACCTCTTAAAAAATGCGGGATGGAAGTATATTTGTAATTCTCGTTCTTTGAATCCGGAAGCCTGGTTTGGGCAAACTTTTCCAAAGCTTCTTCCCTTTTTTGATTGATAAATAGGGAAGAATCCCGGGTAATATCTTTTTTAAAGGTATTAAAAAGCTGGATATATCGATCAGTTAAATCTGTTTTTATATCTATTTGATTCATACGTAAATAATTGACTTTTAAAGGACGTATGTAACTCCATGTTTGCTATTTTTATTAGTATTTGTCTTTATTGGCAAACATGTTCGTTTCATAATTTTTATTAAATAATCAATAAAAACCGGATCTTAAAATTTTAAAAATCGCCGTTTTTTATCCAGTCATATCCCTTTTCTTCCAGTTCGAGGGCCAATTCCTTCCCGCTTGATTTCACAATCCGGCCATTATAAAGCACGTGGACAAAATCAGGGACGATATAATCCAAAAGCCTTTGATAATGGGTAATGACAATCGTAGCATTTTCCTTTGTCTTCAGTTTGGTGACCCCGTTGGCAACAATTCTCAGGGCATCGATATCCAGTCCGGAATCCGTTTCATCCAGGATGGAAAGTTTAGGCTGAAGCATAGCCATCTGGAAAATTTCATTTTTCTTTTTCTCCCCGCCCGAAAAACCTTCGTTCACGCTCCGGGTAGTAAGTTGTGAATCTATTTCAACCAGTTCTTTTTTCTCGCGCATCAGTTTCAAAAAAGCTGCAGACGAAAGCGGTTCAAGATTTTGATATTTTCTGTGTTCGTTGACTGCTGTTCTCAGGAAATTGACCATACTTACTCCAGGGATCTCCACAGGATACTGGAAGCTGAGAAATATGCCAGCCAGTGAACGTTCCTCAGGCGAAAGCTGCAACAGATCCCTGCCGTCAAAGGTAACGCTGCCGCCAGTAACCTGGACCAATTCCCGGCCAACCAAAACAGAAGCCAGTGTGCTTTTACCGGAGCCATTGGGCCCCATAATTGCATGAACCTCTCCGGCTTTGACTTCCAGATTGATGCCATGTAATATTTCCTTACCTTCGATGGAAGCTTTTAAATTACTGATCTTTAACATGTATGCTCAATTTAAATTTCTCAGTTCTACTTAAAAATTTTTCTATTGTTTCGACATTAGCCCACACTGGTTTCCAGGCTGATCTGGAGTAACTTCTGGGCTTCGACGGCAAATTCCATGGGAAGCTTGTTTAAAACCTCTTTCGCATAGCCGTTGACGATCATCCCAACAGCATCTTCAGTGCTGATGCCCCGCTGATTACAATAGAAAATCTGTTCTTCATTTATTTTTGATGTCGTGGCTTCGTGTTCCACCACCGACGATTTATTTTCAACTTCAATATAAGGGAAAGTATGTGCCCCGCATTTATCACCCAGCAACAACGAATCGCACTGGGAATAATTTCTTGAATTGACAGCCCCTTTCATCACTTTCACCAGGCCGCGGTAGCTGTTTTCGCTGAATCCGGCCGATATACCTTTCGAAAGTATCCTGCTGCGGGTATTTTTACCCAGGTGGATCATCTTTGTGCCGGTATCAGCCTGCTGGTAATTATTGGTCACGGCAACCGAATTAAACTCGGCGGTTGAATTATCGCCTTTCAGGATACAACTGGGATATTTCCAGGTAATGGCCGAACCGGTTTCTACCTGTGTCCACGATAGTTTAGAATTATTACCCTTGCATATCCCGCGTTTGGTAACAAAATTGAAGATACCTCCTTTACCTTCCTTATTTCCCGGATACCAATTCTGTACGGTAGAATATTTTACTTCAGCATTTTCGTTGACCACTATCTCAACAATGGCGGCATGAAGCTGATTTTGATCCCTCATAGGGGCCGTGCAGCCTTCAAGATAGCTTACATAACTATCGTCGTCGGCAATAATCAGGGTCCGCTCAAACTGACCGGTATTGGCCGCATTAATACGGAAATAAGTTGAAAGTTCCATCGGGCAGCGTACCCCTTTTGGAATGTAGCAAAAAGAACCGTCGCTGAAAACCGCAGAATTTAAAGCTGCAAAAAAGTTATCGGTATAAGGAACTACGGAACCCAGATATTTCTGAATCAAATCCGGATGATTCCGTATGGCATCAGATATGGAACAAAAGATAATCCCCATGTCCGACAGGTTTTCCTTGAAAGTTGTTTTAACAGAAATACTGTCCATTACGGCATCAACAGCTACTCCGGCCAGTTGTTTCTGCTCTTCCAGGGGAATTCCAAGGCGATCGAAGGTACTTTTAAGCTCAGGGTCAATTTCCTGG
>JAUZOH010000045.1 GCA_030706565.1 Bacteroidota bacterium
CGGTGATTTTTTATTAAGGATAGAAGATACCGATCAACATAGGTATGTTCCCGGTGCCGAAGATTATATTATCGAATCATTAAAATGGTGCGGAATAAAGGTTGATGAAGGCGTTACTGTCGGCGGGGAACATGCTCCTTATCGCCAGTCGGAGAGGAAGCCAATTTATAAAAAATATGCAGAAGAACTTGTGGCTAAAGGCTTTGCTTATTATGCCTTTGATACTGCTGAAGAACTGGAAGCTTTGCGCAAAGAGCTGGAGGCTGCGAAGGCCAAAAATACAAGTTATTCGGCCCAGGTGAGGATGAAGATGAAAAACTCACTTACCCTTTCTAAAGAAGATGTAGAAAAAAAACTGGCCGGTAATGAACCTTACGTAATCCGTTTTAAAATGCCGGAAAACGAGGAATTGAAAGTACACGACATTATCCGTGAGTGGGTTACCGTAAATACTTCAACCCTTGACGACAAGGTCCTTTTTAAGTCGGACGGGATGCCTACCTACCATCTGGCCAATGTCGTAGACGATTATTTGATGAAGATTTCCCATGTTATCAGGGGAGAGGAATGGTTACCTTCATTGCCCCTGCACGTGATGCTTTATCGTGCTTTTGGTTGGGAGAAAGATATGCCTGAATTTGCGCATTTGCCCTTACTTCTCAAACCCGACGGTAAAGGAAAATTGAGCAAACGCGATGGCGACCGTCTTGGTTTTCCCGTTTTTCCTTTACAGTGGGTTGATCCAAAATCTGGTGAAATTTCATCCGGCTATCGGGAATCGGGCTATTTCCCTCAGGCCTTTGTCAATATGCTGGCTTTGCTGGGATGGAACCCCGGTACCGAACAGGAAGTATTTTCCATGAAAGAACTGGAAGATATCTTCTCCATCGAAAAGGTACATAAAGCAGGTTCGCGGTTTGACCTGGAGAAGGCCAAATGGTTTAACCAGCAATATCTGCGCATGCAGGATGATGAAGAACTGGCAAGACTTTTCGTTCCGGTTTTAGAGGAGAAAGGGATTCAAAGTCCTTTTGATTACGTGATGAAAGTTTGTCATGTCATCAAAGAAAGGGTAAATTTTGTAAAAGAGCTTTGGGATAATGGTTATTTTTTCTTTCAGGTGCCTCAAAATTATGATCCGGCAACCATTAAAAAAAGATGGAAAGCTGATTCTCCCTCTGATTTAACGGAACTTGGCAAACGTTTATCCACAATTGCTGATTTCAATCATGAAGAAATCGAAAAAACGGTTCATTTATTCCTTGAAGAAAAGCAACTGGGCATGGGCGTTGTCATGAATGCCCTGAGGCTGGCCCTTGTTGGCAAGGGAATTGGCCCGGATATGGTCACCATGATGGTATTGCTGGGTAAGGAAGAAGTACTCGCACGTATTGAAACCGCTGTATCTCTTATAAAATAAGGTCTTAGCCAAATAAAAACAGGGGCTGTCCATAAAGGACAGTCTCTTTTCGTATTATCATAAGTTGTCAAAAGGAATATTCTACTTGAAATTTATCATTGATAGCTTTTCCGTTAATCATATTTCTGGGTCAGAAGTCAAATCTTGAGGATAAAACCTAACAGGTTTGGAAAATTAATATAGCTTTCCTTCTCCTGAATTTTGTCTTTCATTGCTGTCAGCTTCAGCTGACGGATTCTGATGATATTAAGATATTTCTTGGGCTTTAGCCTAAGTTTAGCATCTTAAAATTATACCCAATATTTGATTGAAGCCTACGGCAATGACGAAGCTGATTAAATACAAAATACGAAGTTTAATGGTGCTTCCAATAATTATCCTGAATATAAAAATTGAAAATATAAAATTAGGTGTATGAAAAAAGGGCTGTTTTTGAACAGCCCTTTTTGTCGGTCCTGAGGGACTCGAACCCTCGACCCCGAGATTAAGAGTCACGTGCTCTACCAGCTGAGCTAAGGACCGGTAATTGTTTTTGGGACTGCAAAAATATACATTTACATTTAATTTCCCATTTCTTTTTAACGTTTTTTTAAATGATTTAAAAAAATATCAGCTAAAGTACCGTTTTACAAAGGTTTCCATTCGGTTTTTAATTAAGGGCTCATTAGCCATCAGGTAGAATAAGAAATGTAGTTTCAAATAAGGGAATTGGCAATAAGATTGTTTTACTGAAAATTTCTTTGGTACATTTGTACAATAAAAGTCGACTAATAATACATTATTATGCCTTATGTAAAACCCAAGAAGAGTCTTGGCCAGCATTTCCTGAAAGATAAAAATATTGCCCAAAAGATAGTGGAGAGTTTACGGGCTGAAGGGATGAAAAAGGTACTGGAAATCGGGCCGGGCATGGGAGTATTGACTCAATTCCTACTGGAACGCAAGGAATTTGAAACCTACCTGATTGAAATCGATCGTGAATCGGTGGTATATTTGGAAGAAGCATTTCCTGCCTTGGGCGAAAAGTTGATTTATCAGGACTTTTTAAAATTCGATTTTCCTGAATATTTTACAGAACCGCTTGGAATAATCGGGAATTTCCCGTACAACATTTCCAGCCAGATTTTTTTCAGGATTATAGAAAATAAAAACCTTGTAAAGGAAGTAGTCTGCATGATACAAAAGGAAGTTGCAGAGCGGATATCATCCGGCGAAGGGAACAAGCAATATGGAATCCTGAGTGTGCTGCTACAGGCCTTTTACGATATAGACTATTTGTTTACGGTAGGGGAGCAGGTTTTCAGCCCTCCACCAAAGGTAAAATCGGCTGTGATAAGGCTTGTGCGCAACCAGGTAAAGAAGCTTCCCTGTGATGAAGCTTTATTCCTAAGGGTAGTAAAGACCGGCTTCAACCAGAGAAGAAAAACATTGCGCAATTCCTTGCGGAGCATTATTGACGATCCCTTGTTTGAGCCGGAAATATTGAAGAAAAGGCCAGAACAGTTATCCGTAGCACAGTTTATATACCTGACTTCTGCAATTGAAAATCAGCTTTCTGCCTGATTTTAGATGTTTGTATTGATGGCTTCCACTGGATTAAGCTGTGCAGCCGAATAAGCCGGCGCAAAACCTGAGACTATGCCGATTACAAGCGAAATGGCCAGGCCTTTGATGATATTCAGCAAGGAAAGTGTAACATGAAAATCAGCCCCCTTTGTTAAGGCTAAGGCTCCAAGAAATACAAAAAACAATCCAATTATGCCACCGGCCAGAGCCAGTATGGCTGCTTCATAAAGAAACTGCATCAGGATAAACAGTTTTTTGGCACCCAGGGCCTTTTGAATTCCAATGATATTGATTCGTTCCCTCACCGAAACAAACATGATATTGGCTATGCCAAATCCTCCCACTAAAATGGAGAATCCGCCAATAATCCCCCCTGCTATATCAATCACCAAAAAAATGGAATTAATCCCCTGGCTGATAATGCTTGCCTGGTTTAAGGCAAAGTCATCGTCCTGACCGGGCCTTAACCTGTGAATGGACCGCATGATTCCCGTCAGTTCGTCAATAAGCTGAGGAGTGCTGACCCCGGCTTTTGCTTTTACCATAATAAAGGGCTGCAGGTCTTCATTTCGTATATCATATAAATTGCGCATATAATTGATGGGGAGCAGTACCGTATTATCCAGGCTGGTTCCACCAGGGGCAAATTCACCTTCTTTTTTTGCTATTCCTAGAATAGTGACTTTCCTGCCCATAATTTTTAACTCTTTGCCCAAAGGGTTTTCATTCTTGAACAGATTAGCAGCCAGGTCATTGCCTATGATAGCACAGGGTCTTCCATTTTCTGATTCGAAAGGCGAAAAATATCTCCCTTTTTCTATTTCAAAAGATCTGATGTTCTGAAATTCGTGCGAGTTTCCCCAGACAACAATATTGTCGGCTGTATTTTTCCCGTATTTTACCAGGGTTGAAGTGGCTGCCGAAAAACAAAATGATTGGGCAAATAAAGAACGGCGTTGAATTTCCTTATAATCGGATAATTTTGGGATTGGCCGTTTCATATATTTCCACCAGGGATAATCGTGACTAAATGACCAGGGCCATTTTTGAATATAGACAATGTCATTTCCCAAACCCGAAATGCTTGTACGGATATTATTTTCCATGGAATCAAGTACGGTAAATACCGATATCAGGGCAAATATCCCAATGGTAATGCCCAAAAGAGTAAGTAAGGTACGTAGTTTATTGGCCATTACCGAACTATAGGCAAATAAAAAACTTTCTTTTAGTATATTAAAAAACAGCATATTATCTAATTTGAATATATATTTGCAGTCATTTTTGTATTTCCATTCTCATTTTTAAGCTAAATAAGTGAAAGATAAGCAAAAAAGAAAATCTCTTTTCAGATTATTTTTGAACTGACGAATGATGCCGGATTGTTTTTATGATTTGTATTCAAGATCATTAAATGATTAAAAATAATTATACCTGCTTTTCTATGGTTAAAAGTAATTAATATTTATAACTTTTTAATAACTTTGCTGCGAAAATTAAATATTTGTAAATGAGTAATTTGAAAAAGATAAACACAGCTCTTATTTCGGTGTATCACAAGGATAAACTCGATGCAGTAGTTAAAAAACTTCATGAGTTGGGAATAAAAATATATTCCACCGGTGGCACACAGGAATTTATTGAGAAATTAGGGATAGAAGTTACACCGGTTGAAGAATTGACTTCTTATCCTGCAATTTTAGGTGGGAGAGTGAAGACCCTGCACCCCAAAATTTTTGGAGGTATTCTTGCACGCAGGGACAATGCTTCTGATAAAAATCAACTCAAACAATTTTTAATTCCTGAAATTGACCTGGTTATTGTTGACCTTTATCCTTTTGAAGATACAGTTGCTTCGGGAGCAGAAGAACAGGAAATCATCGAGAAAATTGATATAGGCGGAATTTCTTTGATCCGTGCAGCAGCTAAAAATTTTAAGGATGTAACCATTATTTCTTCAAGAAATCAATATGAAGAGTTGCTTCAAATACTCAACGAAGGAAATGGTGAAGTTTCCCTTGAAGAAAGGAAGAAGTTGGCTTGTGATGCTTTTGACAACACCTCTAATTATGATACTGCAATTTTTAATTATTTTAACGGGGATATAAATAAGGCTGTCTTTAAACAGAGCATTACCAAGCGTAAAGAATTGCGTTATGGCGAAAATCCTCATCAGCAGGGTGTGTTTTTTGGTGATTTTGATTCCCTTTTTGATCAATTACACGGCAAGGAGATATCTTACAACAATTTGCAGGATATTGATGCTGCGGTGAATTTAATTTCAGATTTTGACGAAACCACCTTTGCCATTTTAAAACACAACAATGCTTGTGGATTAGCTTCACGCGAAAAATTGATTGATGCCTGGAAAGATGCTTTGGCCGGTGACCCGGTTTCGGCTTTTGGTGGAGTTTTTATTACTAACGTAAAAATTGACAAGGAAACTGCCGGAGAGATCAATAAGCTGTTCTTTGAAGTAATAATTGCTCCGGATTATGAAAAGGAAGCCTTGGAAATCCTGAAAGAGAAGAAAAACCGTATCATTTTGGTTGAAAAAGATACAAACTTCCCCAAAAAGCAATTCAAATCTTTGCTGAATGGCGTAATTGCACAGGACAGGGACTTGAATGTCGAGCATGAAGCCGATATGGAAACGGTTACTTCGAAACATGCTTCAAAACAGGAAATCGTGGATATGGAGTTTGCCAATAAGATTGTAAAACATACTAAGTCAAATGCCATAGTTTTGGCTAAAAACAAACAACTTATTTCCAGTGGTGTAGGCCAAACTTCCAGGGTCGATGCTTTAAAGCAGGCTATAACAAAGGCTGAAGCCTTTCATTTCTCCCTTCAAGGAGCAGTAATGGCATCTGATGCTTATTTCCCTTTTGGCGATTGTGTTCAAATCGCTCATCAGGCAGGAATAACCGCTGTGATAGAACCCGGAGGTTCTATTCGGGATAAGGAGTCTATTGATTTTTGTGAAAAAAATGATATGGCTTTGGTATTTACTCATATCCGACACTTTAAACATTAATTATATTTTTTGTTCTTATGGGATTGTTTTCTTTTTTAACTCAGGAAATTGCAATTGATTTAGGTACTGCTAATACGATTATCACACATAACGATAAAATTGTAGTAGATGAACCTTCAATAGTTGCTATAGATCAAACCACGGGAAAACTGATTGCTATTGGTGAAGAAGCACGTCAGATGCATGGCAAGACGCACGAAAATATAAAAACTATCCGCCCCTTGCGCGATGGGGTAATCGCCGATTTTAATGCTGCTGAGCAAATGATTCGGGGGATGATTAAGATGATTAACAACAAGCAGCAGTTGTTCACCCCTTCTTTAAGGATGGTTGTTTGTATTCCTTCCGGAAGTACTGAAGTAGAAGTGAGGGCTGTGCGGGATTCCTCTGAACATGCCGGCGGGCGTGATGTATACCTGATCTTTGAACCAATGGCTGCCGCTATTGGAATAGGCCTTGATGTGGAAGCCCCTGAGGGAAGCATGGTTGTTGATATTGGCGGTGGAACAACAGAAATAGCAGTTATTGCTCTGGGCGGTATAGTCTGCAACAAGAGTATCCGTATAGCCGGTGATGGTTTTACTGCCGACATCCAGGCCTATATGCGCCATCAGCACAATATTAAAATCGGGGAACGGACAGCAGAAGATATTAAGATCAATGTGGGCTCTGCTTTACCCGAAATTGCAAATCCACCCAGCGACTTTGTGGTCAGAGGCCCTAATCTGATGACGGCCATGCCTATTGAGATTCCAATTTCATATCAGGAAATAGCCCATTGCCTTGATAAATCTATTTCAAAAATAGAATCCGCTGTTTTGGGAGTACTTGAACAAACTCCCCCTGAATTATATGCAGATATCGTTACCAAGGGAATATTCCTTAGCGGTGGAGGGGCATTGCTCAGAGGGCTGGATAAAAGGCTTACCGATAAAATTAATATCCCTTTCCATGTGGCAGAAGATCCTTTGCATGCTGTTGCCCGGGGTACAGGTGTTGCACTGAAAAATATCGGTAGATTTAACTTCCTGATGAGGTAAATTCTAAAACTGAATTTTAATAAAAAACATGGGAAATTCCTGTAACGATGAAATTTCCTTTGCTTTTTATATGCCCTGAGATCTGATTTCTGAATATATTTCTAAGGCGGGTTTAACCAAATTATTGGTAATTAGTATATTATGGTCATGAAAGTTTGTTTACCTTAGTAAAATTAATTGGTTTAGCATGAAGAATTTATTAAGGTTTATTTTAAAATATCATTTTATTATTCTGTTTCTGATTATTGAATCGTTTTCCATTTCCTTACTGGTGAATCAAAACGATTTTCAAAAGGCAAGTGTGGTTAATGTCCTAAAAGGAATAGCAGGTTATTTTTATCAGAAAGAAGCAGGCATTGAAGAATATTTTTCTTTACGCAAGGCTAACCTGGAACTGACAAAAGAAAATGCACGGCTGATGAATAGTCTGAAAAGTTCTTATATTAGGGATAATTATGATATTTTTAGTGTTCATGATACGGTTTTTCATCAGAAATACCAGTACATTTCTGCCAAAGTAGTAAATAATTCCGTTAATAAGCAGTTTAATTATATCACAATTGACAAGGGATTGAAACAGGATGTAGGCCAGGAGATGGGGGTTATCTGTTCTAGTGGTGTGGTTGGTGTGGTTGATGCAGTTTCAAAGAATTTTTCTGTAGTGGTTTCTGTACTTAATCGTGATTTAAAGGTCAGTGCACAAATTAAGAAAAATGGATATTTCGGTTCCCTTAGCTGGAGTGGCGAAGATTTTGAACATGCCTTTTTAAATGATATTCCCCAGCATGTAAAAATCAGGGCAGGCGATACCATTGTTACCAGCGGATACTCAACTATTTTCCCCCAAGGTATCATAATTGGTACAATATCTAATTACAACAAAGCTGGAGGTACTTTTTATAATATTAAGGTTAAATTAGCTGTTGATTTTAAAAATTTGAATCATGTTATTCTTGTTAGAAATTTAATGAAACAGGAACAACAAAATATTGAAAAACAGGTTACACAGCATGATTAAATTGATTCCCAAATATTTATTGTATTTTGTTGTTATATTGCTGATACAACTACTGATTGTTCAAAATATTCAATTGAGTGGTTATATCAATCCCTATTTCTATGTGCTATTTCTTTTACTCCTGCCTTTCAATACAGCCGATTGGTTGCTTTTGATATTTGGGTTTATTTTGGGATTCACCATGGATATTTTTACCAATACCCTGGGATTGCATACTTCGGCAACTGTGTTGATGGCCTTTTTAAGACCTTATGTTTTAAAAATGATTGCTCCCCGTGACGGATATGGAGAAGGTACCCTTCCGGTTTTAAAGCAGTATGGATTAGGATGGTTTTTAAAGTACACCCTATTGCTGGTGCTGGCACATCATTTTTTCCTGTTCTTATTTGAAGCTTTTAGTTTTGCTTATATTCTTGATATTTTACTACGTGTTCTAATCAGTAGTGTTTGCAGTATATTGTTAATTGTTGTAAGTCAGTATTTTATCTTTAGGCGGTAAGATGAATCATTATGCCGTTAGAAAATATATTATTGGTTCGCTGTTTGTTCTTTTCAGTGTAATTCTTCTGGCCAGACTTTTATATATTCAGGTAATTGATACCTCATATAAATTGTCTGCTGAAAATATTTCCAGGCGTTTTATTATCCAATATCCCTCGCGTGGAATTATTTATGACAGGAATGGTAAGGTTTTGGTTTATAACGAAATAGCCTACGATCTTATGGTGAATCCCTGGCAGTTAACCCGTTTTGATACCACAGAATTATGCTCAATTTTGGATATTCCGGTACAGCAGGCCAGAGATGCCATACAGGCAGCCAAAGATTATTCAAAATATAAACCTTCGATTTTCCTGAAACAGGTTTCTCCTGAAGCTTTTGCAGTTTTGCAGGAACGGTTGTTTAAATTCCCCGGATTTTACGTACAACCCAGAACTTTGCGCGTTTATCCTGCAAAAATAGCGGCTGCTATATTGGGATATGTGGGTGAAGTAAATGAAAATGTCATTAAAAAATCAACCTATTATCATATGGGTGATTATATCGGCATAAGCGGAATTGAAAAATCTTATGAGTACTATTTGCGGGGGCGTAAAGGAGTAAATATTTATATCGTTGATGTGCACAACCGGATAAAAGGTCCTTTTCAAAACGGACGTTTTGATACAATAGCCCTGGCCGGAAATAATCTTACTTCAACCATTGATGAAGATTTACAAGCTTATGGGGAAAAATTAATGGCCAATTACCGGGGTAGTATTGTGGCTATTGAACCTTCCTCAGGGGAAATTTTGTCCTTAGTGACTTCGCCTTCTTATGACCCTTCTTTATTGGTTGGCAGAAAACGTACCGTAAATTATGTTGACTTAATGCGCGATCCCAGTAAACCCTTGTTTAACCGGGCATTGATGGCCAAATATCCTCCCGGTTCTACCTTTAAAATGATTAATGGTTTGATCGGTTTACAGGAAGGGGTAATTGTTCCGGGTACAGAGTTTAGTTGTAGCAGGGGATATCATGTGGGGAATTTTACAGTAGCTTGCCATCCGCATGTTTCGCCTCTTAATCTGCCTCAGGCTATACAGAATTCCTGTAATGCCTATTTTTGTAATGTATTCAGGAGGATCATCGATAACCACCAATTGGGCGATACCAAATCCAATTTCAATACCTGGCGTAATTACGTTATGTCGTTCGGTTTAGGGAAAAAAATTGAAAGTGATTTGCCCAATGAGCTTTCGGGTAATGTCCCTTCTTCCAGATATTATGATAAATATTTCGGAGTACATGGCTGGCATTCCCTGACGGTTATTTCATTGGCTATTGGACAGGGCGAACTGGGAATAACTCCTTTGCAAAATTGCAATGTGGCTGCAATAATGGCGAACAGAGGTTTTTATTATCCTCCCCATATTATTAAAAGTGTACAGGGGCAACCGGATATAGATCCTAAATTTAAAATCCGTCATAATACTGCAATTAATCCTATGTATTTTGAACCCATTGTTCAGGGTATGGATGCCTCGGTAAATGCCGGAGGTACAAGCTATATAGCACATATTGACGGGATCACGGTTTGCGGGAAAACCGGTACAGCCCAAAATCCCCATGGGAAAGACCATTCCATTTTTATCGCTTTTGCACCCAAGGACCACCCTAAAATTGCAATCGCTGTATATATTGAAAATGCGGGATTTGGTGCTACTTATGCTGCACCAATTGCCAGCCTGATGATTGAAAAATATCTCACCCATGCCATTAAACGTCAATATCTTGAGGACTGGCTTCTTAAAACTAAAATCGAATATGGACCAGAACGTTGAAAATAAAACTATTTGGGCAAATGCAGATAGGATGACCATTATTCTGTTTTTGCTCTTGGTCTTTATCGGATGGATAAATATCTATGCAGCGGTGTTTAATGACCATCATCAAAATATATTGGACTTTTCCCAGCGATATGGCAAGCAGGCTCTGTGGATACTGGCTGCTTGTGCGTTGGCTATGGCCATATTTATTATTGACATCAAGTTCTTTTCTTTCTTTTCCTACGCTATTTATGGCATTTCCATCTTTCTCCTGATGGCGGTGCTGGTGCTGGGAACAAAGGTAAATGGCGCGCGCTCCTGGTTCGGATTGGGCGGTTTTCAGTTCCAACCCTCGGAATTTGCTAAAGTCGGGACTTGTCTGGCTTTATCCAAATATTTGAGCAAGTTTAATGTAAAACTGGATAATTTTAAATCCCTTTATATTCCTTTTGCAATTATCCTGACTCCGGCATTTCTGATTCTTTTGCAGCCTGATACAGGTAGTGCCCTGGTGTTTCTGATTTTTAGCCTGGTTTTATACCGGGAAGGAATGAATGGAAGTTTTTTGTTATTAGGCCTGATGATCGTTACCCTTTTCATCTTCTCCCTGGTTGCCGAAAAACTATTTATCATCCTGGTTCTTATTGGAATTGCCGCCCTTGTATTTTTTATTATCAGCCCAAAGAAAAAATGGACTTTTAATGCCCTGATTATCGGCGGGGGTCTTTTTGCCATTTTATGGGGATTAGACTGGTTTTTTTCTTTAAATATTGAAACTTATTTTATTGTACTGATTGCTCTTGGCTTTTCTGGTATTTGGTATTTGATTCTGGCTTTAAAAGATAAGATACCTAATGCAGTTCTGATTTTGTCTGTTCTTTTGGGTTCTATAGCTTTTACCTATTCTGTGGATTTTGTATTTAACAATATTTTGGAAGAACATCAGCGTCAAAGGGTCAATATTTTATTAGGAAGGGAAACCGATCCTCAGGGAGTAGGCTATAATGTAAATCAATCGCAAATTGCGATTGGATCGGGTGGATTATTGGGTAAAGGATTTTTAAAAGGAACTCAAACCAAATACAATTTTGTCCCTGAGCAAAGTACCGATTTTATTTTTTGCACTGTAGGTGAAGAATGGGGATTTGTTGGAACCTTTGTGGTAATTGGCCTTTTCCTCTCCCTTCTGCTAAGAATTATTTATCTGGCTGAACGACAGCGCTCTACATTTAGCCGTACTTATGGATATGGCCTTGCGGCAGTGCTTTTCTTTCATCTCATCGTGAATGTGGGTATGACAATTGGTATTATGCCGGTTATTGGTATCCCCTTGCCCTTTTTTAGTTATGGAGGTTCTTCCCTCTGGTCATTTACCGTCATGTTGTTCATTTTTATCCGGATGGATGCCAGCAGGTTCGATTTGCTAATGTAACCCTCTTATTTTGATCTGATTTTTTTCTTCTACATATTTTATTATCTGTGGAAAGAATTCATAAAATTCTTTGCGGAGAGCCTCATAGTTATTTTTTAACACTTCAACCGCATAATTATTCTCATAAGGGAGTGAGGTGTTTTTGGACATCAGGATGAAAATTTTTTCAATCCCTTCAATAGTCAGATAGGTATCTACCCAGTTGTCGAGGATGAAAAAAGGCAAAATAGACTTGACTCCAATGGGCAAAATGTCGGAGTGTTCAATAATCAGTTGGTGAAAATCCTGGAGAAACTCATGCAAAGGCTGATCAGAGAAACGATCCCAATCTTTTGCCAGAAAGTGATCATACAAAATGTCAACAATTACACCTGAAAACTTGTGATAACGTGTAATAAAATGTGCTTTGCTTAATTTCACTACTGGATGATTATCGGTATAGCTGTCGATATTCCGGTGCAAAATAATTCCATTTTTGATTTGTAAAGGGTATTTTTCGTAATCTCTTCCCTTCACATAGTCACCGACGAAATTGCCTATTTTCAGCTCGTCTGAATCTCCTGATAGATAAATATGCGCTAAAAAGTTCATACCTGGAATTTTTACCTTGAAAAGCCTTATAAAATAAGTCTTTTCATTAATTAACCTGTTTGTTCCCCTGTTTTTTAAAATTAGGTATTATCTGATGAAAATCCTAAAATTTTAGCAGGCTTTCTGCATTATTTAACGATTTTTATATTTTCATATTTTCCCTGTCCCTGATATTCTAAAATGTAATTTTAATAGTTATTTTTCGATTTTGTAAACCCGAAACTTTAAATTTAGTTCTTGGCCACCCTGTTTTAAATCATTGTTCTTGTAGAAAATATTTTGTAAGTTAAAAACTTAAAACATTTGATGTTAAAACCTTTATAAGCGAAAACTAACCAAACTATGAAAACACGCAGGGTAATCATTATTGGCGCAGCCGGAAGAGATTTTCACAATTTCAATGTCTTTTTCAGGAACAATCCGGAATATATAGTAGTAGCATTTACGGCTAATCAGATTCCGGATATTGAAGGCCGAAAATATCCGGCAGAGCTTGCAGGTTCCTTATATCCCAATGGAATTCCAATTTATGCTGAATCTGATTTACCTGAGCTGATCAGGGAAAATAATGTGAGTGATTGTGTTTTTTCATACAGCGATGTTCCCTATGCCAGGGTAATGGGAGTAAGTGCCATTGTGAATGCTGCCGGGGCCAATTTTATGTTGTTGGGGACAAAGGAAACCATGCTGAAAAGTGAAAAACCTCTTATTGCAGTTTGTGCAGTAAGGACAGGCTGCGGAAAAAGCCAAACTTCACGCCGTATCATTGAATTATTGATGAATTCCGGAATACGGGTGGTGGCCATACGTCACCCTATGCCTTATGGTAACCTGGTGGCCCAGAAAGTACAACGTTTTGCTGAGATTTCTGATTTGAAGAAAAACCAGTGCACCCTCGAGGAGATGGAAGAATATGAACCCCACGTGATCCGGGGAAATGTTATTTATGCCGGAGTGGATTACGAGGCTATTTTAAGGGCCGCCGAAAATGACCCAAGGGGTTGTGATGTGATTGTCTGGGATGGCGGCAACAACGATTTTCCTTTTTACAAACCCGACCTGACCATTACGATTACCGATCCGCTCCGGGCAGGGGACGAATTACTTTATTATCCTGGAGAAGTTTCTTTGAGAATTGCCGACGTGGTGGTGATCAACAAGATTGATTCGTCCGCCCCGGAAAATATTCTGACCGTACGAAAAAATATTCAGAAAGTCAATCCCAAGGCTGTTGTGGTTGATGCGGCATCTCCTGTCCGTGTCGAAAATCAGGAATTGATCCGTGGAAAGCGGGTTTTGGTGGTTGAGGATGGCCCTACGCTTACTCATGGCGAGATGAAATGGGGTGCCGGCGTGATGGCTGCCTATAAATTCGGTGCCAGTCAACTTGTTGATCCACGTCCATATATCGTTGGCCGGTTAAAAGAAACATTCAACATTTATCCCAATATTGGCACCCTGCTTCCTGCCATGGGATATGGAAATGAACAGCTTCATGATCTGGAATCCACCATCAACAATGCAGATTGTGATACAGTGATTGTCTCCACACCCGTTGACCTGAACCGTATCATAAATATCAGGAAACCATCAACCAGGGTATATTATGATTTGCAGGAAATCGGGAAACCCGATCTGGAGGAGGTGATCAACGATTTTATTGAAAAATTCCATTTGTCCAGGAGAAATGAAATTTAGAACTCAAATTTTATAATCGTTCTTGAAATGAAAAAACCCGTCAATATTAAAACTGACGGGTTTTTAAATATGATTTTGCAAAGTTTACTTTAAATAAGCTTTAATCTTTTTTGTTTCTTCTTCATACCCGGGTTTTTCAAGAAGGGCGAACATGTTCTTTTTATAAGCTTCAACGCCGGGCTGGTCAAACGGGTTGACACCCAAAAGATAACCGCTGATGCCGCAAGCTTTTTCAAAGAAGTAGATCAGCTGGCCAAGGTAATACTCATTCAGTTTAGGAATTTCAACCAGGATATTGGGCACTCCGCCTTCAACATGGGCAATTTGTGTACCCAATTGGGCCATTTTGTTTACTTCGTCAATTCTTTTACCGGCCAGATAGTTGATTCCGTCAAGATTATCCTTGTCAGAAGGAATAACGGCTTTGCTGTCGGGTTCTTTAATAGAAATAACGGTTTCAAACAAAGAACGTTCTCCCTGTTGAATGTACTGTCCCATGGAATGAAGGTCTGCCGTGAAGTTAACGCTTGAAGGATAAATGCCTTTATTTTCTTTGCCTTCGCTTTCACCGTACAATTGTTTCCACCATTCGGAGAAGTAAACCAGTTTGGTATTGAAATTAACCAGGATTTCAATTTTCTTTCCCTTTGCATACAAGGCATTACGGGTTGCAGCATAGATGGCAGAAAGATTGTCTTCGAATTTAACGTTTTCTCCGGTCAAGGCTTCCATATCTTTAGCCCCATTAACCAACTGACGGATATCGAAGCCTCCAATAGCCAAAGGAACGAGACCAACAGGGGTAAGTACGGAATAACGGCCGCCAACATCATCAGGTATCACAAAGGTTTTGTAACCTTCTTCGGTAGCCAGCTTTCTTAATGCACCTCTCTTGGCATCGGTGATGGCAATAATGTGTTTTGAAGCTTCATCCTTGCCAACTTTTTTCTCCAGATGTTCTTTCAAGATTCTGAAAGCAATGGAAGGTTCAGTAGTTGTGCCTGATTTTGAAATAACGGTGATGCCGTATGATTTGTTATCCAAGATCTCAAGCAGTTCGTTCATGTAATCTTCTCCGATATTTTGTCCGGCAAAGATCAACAAGGGAGCCTTGTGTTTTTTCTGCAGGTGGTTGAAGTTGTTCGACAGAGCTTCTGAAACGGCTTTTGCGCCCAGGTATGATCCGCCAATTCCTATAACTACCAGTATTTCTATTTTGTTTTTCAGGCTGTTTGCGGTTTCTTCAATTTCAGCCAGGTCTTTTTCCGTAATGGAGGAGGGAAGATTAATCCAACCGATAAAATCGTTTCCTTTTCCGGTTTTATGGTGCAATGCAGCCACATGCTTTTCTACCTCACCGGCTTGTCCCATAATGGTTTCTTCAGGAACAAAAGGGAACACATTGTTAATGTGCAGCTTTAAATTTTCCATATTTTTACTGTTATATTAAAAAATCCAATTACTAAGTTCAGTCAACAAAGGTATTTAATTTTACTTATTTCCCATGGGCGTTAATTTATTGAAGTTTTTCTGCAAGTAGTTTGATTTCAATAACAGGTGAGATTTTTTCATAGATAATATTGTAAACCGCATCGGTGATGGGCATGTTTACTTTATATTTTTTGTTAATTTCTTTTATGCTTTTCACTGCATAATATCCTTCGGCCACCATGTTCATTTCAAGCTGGGCCGATTTAACGGAATATCCTTTGCCAATCATCATGCCGTAGGTACGGTTGCGGCTGAACTGGGAATAGCTGGTCACCAGCAGGTCTCCCAGATAAGCCGAGCTGCTGATGATCCTGTGCCCGGGATGTGTTTCATCCAGAAACCGTTTGATTTCCATGATGGCGTTTGAAACCAGCACCG
>JAUZOH010000046.1 GCA_030706565.1 Bacteroidota bacterium
AATCATGATTTCCAGTCATAAGGGATATTATTACTAAAGTTTTCATTTCTTCCTTTCCTATTTTTTCGATACAAAGTTCAGGAATTAGTTATAATGAGGGTATAAAGAATAATATGAAGGGCATAAAGATTTTATAAAGATAAGTTATTTACAGATAACCTTCTTATTTAGTGTGTATTAACTTTATCGCTGGAAGATAAGAATTATTATTTTTTTGCCATCATTATCACGGGTATTTTGTAGCCTTAAAATATGGATGAAATTTTAGATGAAATTTATGAATTTGGTCAATCGATTAATCAGAAAATTTGTCATTATTTTATTTTGATAATAAGATTTAATTAATTTTTCTACTTTTGAAAAATTTGATATTGTTCTCTTTTGTATTTAGTAACTAACTGTATGAGAAAGCATTACATAGTATTCTTCTTCCTTTTTCTTTCGATAAGTACAAAGTCATTTTGCAGCTCTTCGGTTCAGTATCTGGGAATTGAACATGGACTTTCCAATAATGCGGTAACCTCTATCTTTCAGGATAGTCACGGATTCATGTGGTTTGGTACCTTTGATGGGCTTAACCGTTATGATGGCAACAAATTTAAAATATTCAGAAATCAACTAAATAATTCCACCTCTCTTTCAAGCAACAGGATTACTGCAATAGGTGAAGATGAGGCCGGTAATATTTGGGTGGGGACTAAACAGGGTGGCGTTATATACAGCAATTATACTTCCTTATTCTCACCTTTATATTTCCTGCCCTATAAAGATAAAGCGGCTCAAAAGTTGAAATGGCCCGTTAATTGTTTTGCAAAGGGTAAAAAAGGTAATTTCTTTATCGGAACGGCGGGGAACGGGTTGTTGTTGCATACCCTAAATGGCGCAACCAAACAAGTTCCTTTCTATACCTACAGCCATGTCGTCATTTCAGATTATCATGTACAGTCTATTCGTAAAGACAGGTTGAACAAATTGTGGATGTTTATCCAGGGTGAGGGAATCGCTTATTATGATGATAAATCCGGATTTGTATTGCCCTATAATGGCCAGATTAAAACTGCAAATTGTCTTCAACCTGATTTAAAAGGTAATTTATGGCTGGGAAACAATGATGGGCTTTATAAATTTAATATACAACAGAGAAAATTTACATTTTACAAAGACCGTTCCGGTTCATCTTCAGGAAAGCAGATTGTCGATATGTGCCTGAATAGGGCCGGTGAATTATGGATTGCTACTGACGGAGGCGGAGTAGATATTTTAAACCTCAACAACAATCAGCTCAGGTATATGGTTGCCGGTGGAAATAAATATTCGTTGACCAGTTCGGCAGTTTATGCGGTTTATGAGGATAAAGATTCGAGAATGTGGATTGGTACCTTAAGAGGTGGGGTAAACATTATCGACCAAAAGAAGGACCGTTTTTCAACCATCTCAAGGGATCCCCTAAGCAAAAATACGTTGATTAGTAATTTTATATTGTCCTTTTGTGAAGAAAAATCAGGGAATATATGGATTGGAAGCGATGGGGATGGGCTGAGTTATTGGAATAAAAAATCAAACATTTACAAAAATTACACCCATCATCCGGGCAATAGCAGTTCATTGAGCAATAATAATGTAGTCAGGATTATTGAGGATAGCCAGGGACAAATTTGGCTGGCTACTTATGGCGGAGGAATTAATAAATTCAACCGGCAGACTAATTCTTTTGTCCGTTACCGTTGCCAGAATCCTGTATCAAATAGTGAAGATGCTGATGTCTGGAGTTTATATGAAGACAGCAAAAAGAATCTGTGGGCAGGCGCTTGCGCCGATGGCGGATTATATAAATTTAACAGAAGCAGTAATAAATTTGAGCTTTTTGACATTAGCCTTAAAAATATTCTGACTTTAAAGGAAGACAAAGAAGGTGTTTTGTGGGCAGGTAACTATTCCCAGTTGATTAAGGTCGACCGGAAAGACAAAAGGCATAAAATTTACAATATAAATTATGGCATCAGGGCTATATATGAAGATAATTATAAAAATTTCTGGGTTGGAACGGAAGGCGGAGGACTTTTAAAATTTGACCGGGAAACGGGTAGATTTTTGCGTTATGCAGATGATGAGGGATTGTGCAATAATTCGGTCTTAAATATTTTGGGGGACAAGGAAGGCAACTTGTGGCTCAGTACATTTTATGGACTTTCGAAATTCAATATTCGTAGTGGAAAGTTTAAAAATTATTATGAATCTGACGGTTTGCAAAGTAATCAGTTTAATTACAATGCTGCTTTGACCTTACGGGAGGGTCAATTCCTTTTTGGAGGAATTAAGGGCTTCAATATTTTCTATCCTGAAAAAATAACGCCGAATGTTTGTAATCCGAAAGTGATTCTTACCGGCCTGCGTATTGATAATGTACCTTTTGAAAAAAATAATTCTATTGCAAAAGGACAAAATATTTTTACTGTCAATAAGATTGTAATTCCTTATAATAAGGCAATTTTATCGGTCGATTTTGTGACCCCTGAATATACGGCCCCCGACAAAATAAAATACGCTTATTATCTCCAAGGTTGGGATAAACATTGGAATTATTCGGGAAGTATTGGGACGATTAATTATTCCCGGCTGCGGGAAGGCCATTATACTTTAAGGATTAAATCGACCAATGCCGAAGGCGTTTGGAATAATGGGGAAAGGATTATCTCTATTCGTATCCTTCCTCCCTGGTGGCGTTCCTGGTGGGCCTTTTTCTTTTACATATTAGCATTAACAGGATGTATCTACACTTTCGTTTCTTATAGGAAAGAACAGGCTGATGCAGAATATGAAATTAAACTGGCAAATTTAAAAGTAGAACAGGAGCGGGAATTAAGCGAGAAGAAAATCTCGTTTTTTACACATATTGCTCATGAGTTCAGGAGCCCGCTTACCTTAATCATTAATCCTGTTAAAGAGATATTATATAGCAAAGGGAAAATGATAGACAACGGCGAACTCTCGGTTGTGTACCGGAATTCAAAACGCTTGTTGAGTTTGGTCGACCAATTACTCCTTTTCAGCAAAACCGAAAGCAATGAGGACACCTTGAAAGTTGTTCGTTTGAATTTGGTCGATGTAAGCAAGGAAGTTTACTTATGCTTTTTACAACAGGCAAAAGATAAAAATATCCAGTATGATTTTATTAATGATTCAGATGTTCCTGAAATTTATGCAGACAGGGAAAAAATAGAAATTGTACTTTTTAATTTGATTACCAATGCCATCAAATATACCCCGGAAGGTGGCAAGGTTTCTCTAAGAATTACTCAGGATGAGGATTTGGTGATTATTAAGGTCTCGGATACCGGTTGTGGCATTCCTAAAGAGGTAGGTAATGATTTGTTTAACAGGTTTTACCGGGCTGAAGGCAACAATCAAAAAAGCGGATTCGGCATTGGCCTTTATCTTGTCAAGAAATTTGTAGAAGCGCATAAAGGATCCGTGACCTACACTTCCAAGGTAGGGGAAGGAACAGAATTCAAGGTTACCTTATTAAAAGGGAAAGCAAATTTTTCAATCGCAGATGTTTCAAATAAGGTCTTCCAATCATCCAAGCTGTTTGAAGAGATGATTGATCAGGACAATGTGAAAAAGTCTGATAATGGGTTGAACGAAAATGAAAATTCAAAGCTCAATAAGGAATTATTTAACAAGAAACCTGTTCTGTTGATTACAGATGACGATGATGATCTCAGGGGGTATATTAAGAAAATTTTCGAAAAGGAATTCATCGTTTATGAGGCAAATAATGGCGATGGTGCTTATAATCTTATAAAAAAGTATCAACCAGATATTGTGTTATGTGATGTAGTGATGGAAGGTATGAATGGAATCGAATTGTGCCATCGAATTAAAGAAGATCCTTCTTTAAATAATATTTCATTTATATTGCTTACTGCAAGCACTTCCGACGAACTGAAATTAAAGGGAATTGAGGAAGGGGCAGATGATTATATTACAAAACCCTTTGAGAAAGATATATTAATTGCCCGTGTATCGGGTTTATTAAAAACTCGGAACAATCTTCAACGGTATTTCTATAATGAAATTACTTTACAGGTTAATAATTTTCAGATCTCATCCGAGTACAGCGAATTTTTAAAAAAGTGCATTTCGATTATTGAAAACCATTTGGATGATACCGATTTTTCCATAAAGAAATTAGCCGAGGAAATTGGTATGAGCCATTCTTCTCTTTATAAAAAGATCAAAACTATTTCCGGACGTTCTGTAAATGAATTCATCAGGTTTATTAAGCTACGGAAAGTTGCAGAAATTTTAATTAGTACAGACTATAATGTAAATGAGGCTGCATTCAATGCCGGTTTTAGCGATGTCAAGTATTTCAGGGAACAGTTTCATTCTTTATTTGGGATGAATCCTTCGGAATACGTCAAAAAGTTCAGAAAACCCTTCAATAAAGGATCCATGATTGATCCTGAGGTAGTTAAATCATAACCTCAATCAGAAATTAATCGTAGGACTTGATAAGTCATACAATAAACAATTCTTTTCTGCTCTTTATTTCTCTGGAAAGCGTAGAAAAGAGTTTTTATGTCTATGTTGGAAGTTAAAGAGCATATAATCAAATAGTTAACCATTTTCTTAAACTTCCTGAATATTAATTTATCCCCCCTAAAAAGCGAAAATACCCCTCTTGCTTTTTGGTTTTGATCATTTCATTTGTAAAGGTAAAACAACTAAAATTTAATTCAACTGGTTTTTCAAACCCACAGAATCGACTAAGGAAATTGTGGGTTAAAAAGGCAGAAATCGTAATTAGACACTGCTTTAAATGGGTTTAAACAGGAAAGGATAGCAACAAAAATTTAAAAATTATTTTCACTGACTAACTTTTAAACAACAATTTGCCTATGGTACATACTCACAACATGTTTTCAAATCAAAAACGGCAGATACTTATTTCGTTTGCCGGCTTAAAATTTTGCCTGATGGACAAAGCAAATCCATTTAATCCATCTAAAATGTCTAACATTAAACATAAAAACTATGATTTTTATACGAAAAGGAAAAACGGGCGATTATAATTTCATTAGGAGGCTACTACTAATTATGAAATTAACGTTTCTGTTCTCTTTCGCAGGAGTGTTTACGCTTTTAGCAAGTTCGTATTCGAAAAGTGAAGGACTTGTATCAATAAAAAATCGTGTTCCTGTAGAGAACGTGAATTCTTTCTTTGCTGCTAAAATGACCGGATATTCAGTATTACTTCAGCAGCATAAAATTACGGGTACTCTTACTGATGCCGAGGGGAATCCCTTACCTGGCGTTAGTGTTGTTATTAAAGGTACCACCAAGGGAACCATGACCGATGATAATGGCCAATATTCATTAACTGTTGAAGACAAGGATGCAACAGTTGTATTTTCTATGATTGGATTTTCCAGTCAATCTATAAAAGTTGGAAATAAGACAAAGATTGATATCAAATTATTAGAAGAGGCTAAAAAATTATCTGAAGTTTTGGTTGTTGGTTATGGCGTTCAAAGAAAGGCCACTTTAACCGGTGCTGTCAGTGAGGTGGAAGGTAAAGACCTTGCCCAGACGCCGGTTGCAAATATATCCAGCATGTTAATTGGCCGTACTTCGGGTGTGAGTGGCGTTCAGGCCAGTGGAGAACCCGGACAAAATGAAGCCACCATTCATATTCGCGGTATCAGCACACTTAACGGCCAGGATCCTTTGATCGTAATTGACGGAATTCAGCAGCCTGCTGAGCAACCTTATGTTTTATTGAATGCAATGGATGCTCATGAAATTGAAAGCATCAGTGTCCTGAAAGACGCATCGGCAACAGCCGTTTATGGTATCCGGGGGGCTAATGGCGTAATCATAATTACGACCAAAAGGGGAAAATTAAATAAACCTTCCTTCAGCTTTACCGCCAATGAGGGTTTTACAAAAGCTGTTTCCCTGTTGCAAACTATTAATTCATATCAGTTCGGTTTACTCAGGAATGAAGCAATACAAAATGCCCAAACTTTTGGCGACCACAGCTATGATAATCTTTATTTTTCTGCTGACGAACTTTGGAAATTTCAGAATAACCGAGACTATACTCCCGCTGAAGTTGCTGGTATGAGCCTCACTGACGCTGAAAAGGCTGAATTGAATAACAGCCCTGCCCTTTATTATACCAGTCACAATTATTATAAGGACCAGTTTGACGGAATTGGCAAACAGAAACAATATAATCTCAACGTTTCGGGTGGAACTGAAAAAGTAAAATATTTTACTTCTCTGGGGTATTTTAATCAGCAAGGTATTTTGACCCATACCTCTTATGGCGGTTCCAATACCAATGCCGATTATAAACGTTATAATTTCCGTTCAAATTTTGATATAGATGTAATTAAAAATTTGCACATGAGTTTTAACCTTGCCGGTCAGTCTTCAGCTTCCACTTACCCGGGTGCCAACAATAGTGGAAACGATATCGGCAACAGATATCAAAATATTATTCAAAACATACTGGAAAGCAGTCCTTTTTCAGGCCCCGGTATTGTTGACGGGCATCTTGTTACCGGTTTCATAGGGGTAGGCGGTGATGCGACCAATCCTATAGGAAGTAAAGGTGGCGGAGGTGCAACTCCTTTAGCTCAATTACTTACAGCAGGAACTCGTACTTATTATGTGACCACACTTTCTGCAAATTTGTCCCTAAAACATTCGATGAATTATCTGACCAAAGGTTTAAGTGCCAAGGCTTCCTTCGCTTATGATGATAGCTATACTAAAGGATATGAAAAGATAAACAGTGTACCTCAGTATAGTGCTATGCGTAATCCTTCTAATCCTAATGAAATCATATTTATCGGAGGTTCTGAAAGCCCGACTTATACGGCAGACAATGTCGATAATTCATCCTGGAGAAAGATTTATCTGGAAGCATCCCTGAATTATGACCGGACTTTTGGCGGTCATACGGTCACCGGTCTTGTTCTTGGAAATGCCCAGAAATATACATCCAATGGAATGTCTTATAATACTCCTTCCGGTTTAATGGGCTTGGTTGGACGTGCTACCTATAATTTCAAAGAACGTTATCTGGCTGAAATTAACCTGGGTTATAATGGTACTGAACAGTTTGCCAAGAATAACCGTTTCGGATTTTTCCCTGCTTATTCTGCAGGCTGGATTGTTACCAATGAATCCTGGTTCCCCAAAAACAAATATGTGACTTTAATTAAGTTCCGGGCATCATACGGGGAAGTAGGTAATGATCAGTTGAACAGCAGACGTTATCTTTATCTGCCTAATACCTGGGCATACAGCGGTTATGGATATTATTTCGGAAACAGTAATGGTTCCAGTGTTAATCCTTATTATACTCCAGCTCAGGAAACCGCTCTGGGCAATCCCAATGTTACCTGGGAACGTGCAAGGAAAACCAACATTGCAGGCGATTTCAAATTTATAAATGACAAATTGTCTGTAACTACGGCTATTTTTAATGAAAAACGTGATAATATCCTGGTTACTCTAGGAACAATTCCTTGTACCTATGGAGTTTCTTCAGGAAATGTACCTCCGGCCAATGTCGGGAAAGTCAGCAACAAAGGATTTGAATTAGAAGCCGGCTGGAATGATGCGATTGGCAATTTCTCCTATTTCATTAAATCTAATTTCTCCTTTGCGAAGAATAAAATTGAATATGAAGCCGAAGCCCCCTATCCTTATCCCTGGATGAACGCTACGGGTTATTCAATTGGACAGTACAAAGGTTTAATTACGGATGGCTATTACAATAGTCAGGAAGAATTGGGCAACAGGCCTTATAATACTTTTGGTAACAATGCCAAATTGGGCGATTTGAAATTCAGGGATATTAACGGTGATGGAATAATTGATAACAAGGATATTGTTCCTATTGGTTATTCCAATGTGCCGGAAATAGCCTATAACTTTAATATTGGTTTTTCCTATAAAGGTTTTGATGTAAATGCACTGATTATTGGAACGGCTAAAGGTTCTTTCCCACAGAACGGATATATCCTGGGAACTCCCTTTGCGAAAAATGTAGGTGAAGTTTTACAATATGCCTATGATGGCCATTGGACAGCAGATAAATATGCCAAAGGAGAAAAAATCTCTTACCCTGAGATTTCTTTTAGTGGAGGCGCGCCCAATAATACTTTTAGTGATTTCTGGTTGAAATCAAATGATTTCCGTCGACTGAAAAATCTGGAAATTGGTTATACTTTTTCTAAACAGGCCGGATTTATCAAGCGTGCAGGAATTAACAGTTTCCGCCTGTATGTTAACGGGAACAATTTGATTACCTGGGGCTCCAAACTGGCTACAGGTATAGATCCGGAAATGGCTGATACGGGTAAAAACAACATGGGATATCTTTATCCGGTAACAAAAACCTTCAACATTGGGGCTAATATTACTTTTTAACTTGATTGAAAATGAAAGAAATAAGATATAAATCCTTGCTTGCAGTAACTTGTTTTATCATGTTATTGCTAAGTGCCTGTGAAAAGGACTTTTTACAGATGCCAATTTCCAGTTCTACGACGATTGACTCTGTCTTTTCAACTACTACCAAAGCCCAAAGTGCAATAGCTTCGGCTTATCAGAAAATTCTTTCACAAGGTTTGCCATATCAGGGCAACTGGAATGCAATGCTTAGTGCTAACTTATCCGGTGAATTGAATTATGGTTTCTCATGGACCATCTCAAGAAATATGATTATCAATGGTTACACAGCCTCCGGTAATTCTGAAGATATGGATGGGTTCAATACAAACTATACCATGCTCCGTCAGGCTTATCTGGTGAAAGAAAACATAGCCAAGGTACATGATATGTCAGATGCCGACAAATCTGTAGTACGAGCCGAGATGCAGGCATTGATCGCATATCGTTATACTCAGATGCTGATTGAATTTGGAGGCGTTCCCATAGTAACGAAAAGCCTTCTTCCTACTGATGATTTGGCTATTCCCAGAAATTCGGTAAAAGAGGTGCTTGATTCTATTGTCAATTGGTGCGATCAGTCGGTAAAAGTACTTCCTTCCAGTTGGCCGGCTACCTGGCATGGAAGAATGACAAAATCAGCCGCCCTGGCAATCAAGGCTAAGGCATTATTGTATGCAGCAAGGCCTTTGTTTAACTCGGCTACGCCTTACCTGGACTTTGGGAACCACAATAATTTAATTTGTCTTGGAAGTTATGATTCAAAAAGATGGGATGCAGCAGCTGCTGCTAATGATGCTGTGATTTCTGAAGCTGAGACCAATGGAGGTTTCCAGTTGATTAATACTGGTAATCCTTTGGATGATTACGGAACAGCAACTTCTACACCGGATAATGCGGAAGTGCTGCTTGCTTTTAAGTGCGATAATTCCTGGCAAATGAACATGTTTTATAATATGCACAACTGGCAGGCTTATGGAAATTTACTGACCACCAATTTTTTGGAAAATTATTATAAAAATGATGGTACAGATCAGGTTTGGCCGAATACGACTACTGTAACGAATTTTTCTGATTACGTAACCAAGATGAACCAGATGGAAGCCCGGTTTAAGGCTAGTTTCCAGGCCTGGCAAATTGATGCATGGAATAATCCGGGCGATAACTACTGGAGCGCTCAAAAAATGTTCCAATGGTCATGCCAGGGTGCTGCTGAGGTAACCAAATTTTATTATAAAGCAGGTACCCGGTCATGGTTCGAATTCCCGGTATTCCGTCTGGCTGCTGCATATTTGGGTGCCGCCGAGGCATATAACGAGATGGGCGGTGCGCAGAATACGCAATTGGCTCTTACCCGATTAAACAAGATTCATCAGCGTGCGGGTTTGCCTGCAATTACCGAAACAGACCAGACAAAGTTGCGTGCCCTCATTCAACGCGAATGGGCTGTTGAATTTTTTGATGAGAATTACCGCCTGCACGATGTCAAACACTGGATGCTTGCCAACATAGGCAATGGAATTATTGGCGGGCCTATTCGTGGATTTAATTATAACAATGGGAAAGGGTCCTATGTCACCAATAACGTCAACTATTATGACTTTGTGTTGTATCAGGGATTTTGGGCTCCAAAGGAATATCTAAATCCTTTTCCACAAAGTGAAATCAACAAAGGCATCCTGATTCAAAATCCGGGATATTAATTGGTGATCAATAATTTTCACAAATTAACTTCGATAATATGAAAAAAAATAAAATATATTCTTTATTGGGGTTCCTATTTACAACCGGCGCTATTTGCACTTATTCCTTGAGCGCTCAGGTAAAAGCCCCTATAACCGGAACAGATACTTCTAAAGTTGTAATGGAGCAGGCCAAGGTTGAGGAACCTTATGTCAATATCCCCAATACCCGGTCTGTTACATCTATTTCCTCAGTAAGTGGATCGACTTTGGCTAAAACTCCTGTTCCAAACATTACCAATACCTTATACGGATTACTTCAGGGATTAACCGTCAGGCAGGGCTCCGGAGAACCGGGTTATGACGGCGCTTCTTTGAATATCAGGGGGATTGGAACTTATGACAATTCAAGCCTGGTTATCTATGTGGATGGTTTTCAAACCACTTCCTCTTATTTTCAGTATCTTTCTCCTTCAGAAATAGAAAGTGTCACCGTTTTAAAAGATCCAGCTTCTCTGGCTACTTTTGGGATGAAAGGTGCCAATGGGGTCCTTTGGGTGGTGACCAAAAGGGGAACCGTTGGCAAACCTAGAATTACTGCAAGTGTGGTAAGTGGTGTTCAGCAGGCTATTAATATCAACAAACCTTATGGGGCTTATGATTATGCCAGGCTGTACAACGAAGCCATCAGCAATGACAATTATTCATTGAATGGAAATCAGTTTGTATGGACTCCGAAATATTCGGATGATCAATTGCAGGCTTATAAGAATGGCAAAGGTACAAATGTGGATTGGTACGATCAGGTGCTTAGAAAAAATGGGCCTTATACAGATGCTAATTTGATTTTTACCGGTGGCGATCCTACTACAAAATATAATGTGGTTCTGGATTATATGAGGCAGCAAGGTTTATATGATGTTACCACCGGAGACCGCACTTCTAATGCGCAGATCCAGCGTTTTAACCTTCGCACCAATTTAGACTTTAACTTTTTCAAGATATTTGAGGCTAAGGTTGATTTAGGTGGAAGAATAGAAGACAGAAGATACCCTAATTTTGATGGACCTTCGCTTTGGCAAAACCTTTCGGTTTATCCGTCGAATATTTATCCTGTAAGGGATAGTCTTACCGGAATGTGGTCTGGTACTTCAATTTACCCGAACAATCCCGTTGCATCCCTGAAAGCTTTGGGCTGGGTTTCAACTCACGATCGTACTTTACAGGCTAATTTCAATTTGAAGGAAAAACTTGATTTTATTACTCCCGGTTTATATATGAATGAAGCGGTTTCGTTTAATACATGGACCAGGAATAGTTCCAGCAGAACAGCATCTTATGCCCGTTATTATGAAGGTACCCAGACTACAACCGATAAAACTACCGATTTGGCCGCTAACGGATCCTGGCCGACTGACCAGTATGACTGGAAACAAATCAATTTTACTGCCGGATATGACAGAACATTTGGCCTTCATAGTTTTTCGGCTGCTGCCAATTATTATCTGAGCGATTATACGATTGATTATGGAACAAATTATTCAGGACAAAATTTTGGCAACAATATTTTCTATCATTTTGAAAATGTAAGCGGGAAATTTTATTATGCTTATGATTCCAAATATTTGTTGGAAGGAAGTTTCGGATTAAGCGGATCTGATAATTTTGCTTCAGGTCATCGTTGGGGTTTCTATCCTGCAGTAGCTGCAGGCTGGGTCGTTTCCAATGAATCGTTTCTGAAGGACAATAAGGTAATCAGCTTTTTAAAGGTCAGGGCTTCCATTGGAAAAACCGGTTATGACCAAAGCAACAAGGGGCGTTATCTTTATCAGCAATATTTTGTGGGCAATGGAACATTTTATACTGGAAGTTCCCTTACCGGCAACGGCGGTATTGTAATGTCCTACGCTGCCAATCCGGATATATTTGCAGAAAAGAGCGTAAAATACAATGTAGGTACTGATATTACGCTTTTTAACAAACTTTCTGTTGTTGCTGACCTGTTCCAGGATAAACGCAGCGGTATTGTTACCCAAAACAACGATTTGATGGCTGTTTATGGCGGCACCTTGCCTTATTCCAATATCGGCAAGGTTACCAATAAGGGCTTTGAAGCAAGTGCTGATTTTACTGATAAAATTGGGCAGGTTTCTTATACAATTGGCGGTGCTGCTGCTTATACAAGGAATATCATCGATTATCAGTCAGAAACTCCTACTGTTAATGATTTTAGTAAATCGACGGGAAGAGCCATTGGTACTCCGATAGGTCTTATAGCTACAGGTTTTTATGATGTTACCGATTTCAATGCCGATGGAACTTTGAAGAACGGAATACCTACTCCTGCATTTGGCGCTGTACAACCTGGTGATATTAAGTACAAAGACCTGGATAATAATGGAGTGGTGAATGAATATGATGTTACCAAAATTGGTAAGCCGACTTTCCCATCTCTTACTTATTCTTTCCATTTCAGGGTAGGTTATAAAGGATTTGATCTTACGGCTTTATTCCAGGGTGTATCCGGGAACAGCATCAACCTATTGTCTGCGGCTTATTATCAGACAGTTGCTTTTGTAAACAATATCAATGTTTATCCGATTGCCAATAATGCATGGGCATATTATCCTTCAAAGGGAATTGATACCCGGGCAACTGCTACCTATCCCAGGCTTACTACCCAATCCAATAATAACAATTACAGGAATTCGACTTTTTGGATGAAAAAAGGAGATTTCCTTAGATTGAGAAACATTGAATTCGGATATAACCTGCCAGCTGGCCTTCTTTCTAAAATATATGTGAAGGAGTTAAGAATTTATGTGAATGCGGTTAATCCATTTACATGGTCCTACCTCAGTTCAAAGTATAATATTGATCCTGAGACTACATCCGGTTATGCCGGATTGAAATCATATAATGCTGGTATTTCACTTACTTTTTAAAAACATAGCTTATGAACTTACATCGTATATATACTGGAATTTCACTCTGTTTGTTCGCAGCCCTTTTCGCCGGTTGCCAGAAGGACTTTCTGGATACCAAGATTGATACTTCGCAGACAGAGGAGACTATGAATTCTAACTATAGTTCTTTATTCTCGCTGGCTAATGCACCCTATAATTATTTGCGCAATGAGTTTACCATTATGGACAATAACCTGTTTGCTCCGGTTTCTGATGAAGCTGCACAAACATCCAAAAGCTCCAATGTCGTCGTTTTTAATAATGGTAGCTGGGACGCTAATAATAATCCGGATAATTATTATTCCAATTATTATGCCGGAATACGGGCTGCCAATTATTTCCTTGAAAACTCCGGAAATTATGTGAACTTTCTGGCGTTAAACCGGGATACGATTTCTCCAACAGGAAAGATTAATTACCATAATGATGTTTTGAATATAGGCTGGTATCGTGCCGAAGCCCATATTTTACGTGCATGGTATTATTTCGAACTAGCAAAACGTTATGGTGGGGTTCCTTTGGTCACTAAGACTCTTTCCATTAGCGACAATACCATCATAGCAAAGTCTTCTTATGACGATATTATCAATTTTATTGTCAATGAAGTGGATACATACGTGGACAGCCTTCAGGTTAACTGGAAAACATCATCCTTTACCAATTATGACGGCCGGTTCAGTAAGGGACCTGCACTTGCTTTAAAAGCCAGGGCATTACTTTTTGCCGCAAGCCCTCTGCATAATTCAACAAATGATGTTGCAAAATGGCAAAAAGCTGCTGCGGCTTTGCATGATGTAATTGTTTTTGGACAGGGTGCCGGTGGCTATGCACTGGACGGAGATTACCGGAATTATTTTCTGAAAAATAATGCACTGACCAGCAAGGAAACGATTTGGGCTCTGCGTTACACTGCTGACCACAATCTTGAAAGCAGGAACTATCCTATCGGTACTGCCGGCGGGGCAAGCGGTATTACTCCTTCTGAGAATCTCCTAGATGACTACGAATACAATGGAGATCCCGTAGCAACAAATCCTTATGCCAACCGTGACCCAAGACTGGGATATACCATTGTTACCAATAACAGTACCTGGAATTCAAGGACAATTAATGAAGCTCTGGGTGGTGCCGATGATATGACTAATACAAATGCCAGCAGAACAGGATATTATTTGAAAAAATTCCTCAATGATGGCCTAAATCTGGTTCAAGGTCAAACTGTAGTCCATAACTGGATTGTTTTCCGTTATGGAGAAGTTTTGTTGGAATATGCTGAAGCTATGAATGAAGCTTATGGACCTGATAATGATAATGGTTATGGTTTGACTGCCAGGGCTGCATTAAATACAGTCAGGGGCAGGACCGGGGTTAAGATGCCCAATGTGACAGCAACTGATCAGACGGGATTCCGGACTGCTGTTAAACATGAAAGAAGGATAGAACTTGCCTTTGAAAATTATCGTTATTGGGATTTGCTTAGATGGAATGATGCGGCTTCAGCATTGAATCAACCCTTAATGGGCGTATCGGTTACCAAGGATGCAACCAGCGGTCAATTTGTTTACACTACTGTAAAGGTTGAAAATCGTGTTTTTGATGCAACAAAGATGTATTATTATCCTTTTCCGCAGTCAGAAATTAGTAAATCCAAAGGAATTCTTAAGCAGAATCCTGGATGGTAATATTTTATGTTGTTCATAATTAAATTTTGAAATCAATGAAACTGAATAATTTGATAATATCATTAATGGTCCTCCTTTTAGGAGGAACCATTTTTGTCTCCTGCCAAAAAGATGCTTGCAAAGAAGATTATGGTTATTCGAAAATCTATATGCCCCAGGCAATTCTTAAATCAGGTGGCGTAAATAATAATTTTCCTGTACCCTCCGGGACAGACACATCCACCTACAATTATAAGGTTGATGAACAAAACCAGAAAGTAAATATCATACTGGGAGCTTCTGTATCCGGGCCTTCTACTGATGCTTATTCTGTAGATGTTCAGGTTAATAATGATACTATACAAAAGATGTTTTTAAACAAAACAATGGATAGTACTTCTTATAAGATCATGCCTGCCTCTATGTATTCTGTTCCGACTCAACTCACTGTTCCTGCAGGACAAAGAGGCGCTACTTTTTCATTATCTGTGGATATTCCGGCATTAAAATCTCCTGCTTATGCCGGGAAATATATGGTTTTAGCAGTTAAACTGGCTAATCCTTCCAAATATACTTTGGATACAGCCTTATGTACTACAATTGTTATTCTTGATGTTAATGCAATGGTTATAGGCCCTGCCAATGACATTACTTCTAAGTATATTCTTAACCCTGGTAGTCCTTTTGTCGCTTCTTCGATGGATGCGGGCGGAAGATGGGGAACTCTGCAAAGCTGGATTGCCAATAAAGCCGCTATGAGTCATAACGGTAATGGCGGATTCTGTAAAGATGGCGATGGTGCTACCATGGACATGGAATGTGGTTGGGGATCCCCTCAGATACTAAATGGTAAAATTTATCAGACCATTACTTTACCGGCCGGTAGTTATGCTTTTGACCCTTCGCCTTGGAAATGGCAGGGTACAAAAGATCCGGCCTATGTGGTTGTGGCTGCAAACCTTGATTCTATTCCGGATTATAGTAATGTTGTGGGAAATAACTCAATTTGGTATTCTACCTTCTCAACTGCAAAAGTTTCATTTCAATTGACGCAGACCACAAAAGTCACTGTGGGTATGGTCGTCAATTATAAGCAGGATCAGCAGGGATTCAAGACCCTTGCTGTCCATCTCTATAATTATCCCAAGCATTTATAATCTTTGGGGAGATATAGATAATTGATAGTTTAGTA
>JAUZOH010000047.1 GCA_030706565.1 Bacteroidota bacterium
ATTGCCTGCATGGGTGACGGCATCTGCAGCATTATAAACGGCCATGTCTGCAATGGAAATATAACAGGCGCCATTATCTTTCACCGGGATATCAAGAGACATATCCATTTTTGCAATTGTGTAAGGGCCCATAGAATACGATACAGTTTCGCCATTACTACCCTGAACCGTAAATTTAAAACTTACCGTTTTACCACGAGCCTCTTCCGGAATTTTATAATAATACCGTAAGGTTGCCGCGCAGGTATCTTTGGTAAATGTTTCAACGGTTTTCGTACCGGTGGTAACAGAAGAATCCCCAATCTGAATTCCGACATCCTGTCCGCTACCATTGGTATAATAGGATTTATTTTCGAGATAGGTTCCAGCTGCACCTGCAATGGATGCTTCAACCTGAGCAGAAACGATTTTACCTGCACTTTGAGGCAAAGCCATTGCATAAGCAAACTCAATATTCAATCCTACCACATTGGGCCCAAGCGATCTTTTAATACAATCATCTTTTAGTATGGTGTTGTCAGTTCCCTTTTGACAGCTGGTCATAAAAAGGAATAACACCAATAACAAGGGCATATAATATAAGCATTTACGTTGCATAATAATAAATTTTAAGGTAAGGTTTGAACTGTAATATAAACTGTATAGGTTTTTCTCACCTTACGGTTACCGGAGATAACCGTATATTTCTTCGGGTTTGCAAGGTCAGAAAAATCTGTTTTCCCCGTAATCTTAGGTTCTAATTTGGCATCAGTTACCAAAGAAAATTGCGGAAATAAGTTCTTCAGATCTGTACCATAAAATACCTGTACATTAATCGTACAAGCGGTGGTATCTATCACAGCGGCCTGGGTTCTTACAGTCTGGAAATCAGAACCCAGCAATTCAAAATTACTCACATAGCAATCTGACCTGCTGGTAATAAGCAACCCATCCTCATCTACCGGAAAATCATTGGAACATGAAACCCCAACAATTGTTACAACGAAAATTGCGAATAATATTTTGAAATATTTCTTCATTGCAATAATATTTAATGTTTTAATTATCAATAATTTATTTTTCATCTTAGGCCAACCTGCTATAACCAGGGAGTATTCTGTGTCAGGTTAGGATTACGGTCGCGTTCGCTGGGCGGAATCCTGAAAATATAGCATTGTTGATACGTTAATTCAGATGAATTCAGAAAATACTGATTTTGTTGTGCACCCTGGGTATCTATGCGCCATACTCCATTTCCGTAAGGGGGACACCATACTCTTTCTATTGCCCTCCATCTTCTAAGGTCAAAACTGCGTTGTCCTTCTCCTAAAAGTTCGACAATACGTTCCTGTTCAATTGCAGAGAAGAAAGCGTCTTTATCGGCAGTCTTTGCGGCGGCCAAGGGTGGAAGATTGCCCCGGTGGCGTATTTTATTCACCAGGTTAATTGCATCCTGCTGTGGCCCGGATATAGCATTGGTGGCTTCGGCATACATCAGGTAAACATCGGCCAACCTCATTACAGGCCAGTTATAATCCCCGTCGCTACGGCCCTGCCCTGCATAATTTCTAACAAACTTCCTGAAAACATAACCCGAATTACAGCCATCTGTATTGTAAGTGGTATATGTTACGCCACCAATATTAACCTTCACATTCCAGGATTTGTAAATGAACGGAACCCATCCTGTTGATTTCAAGGAGGCCATACCCAGACTCATCTCATAATCCCACATGATAGAAGATTTCATCCGGTAATCCCTATTGGCATAACTTGCAGGATTGATCGCAGAATTAAGTTTTGTCCTGGCACCCGAAACTTTAGGGTCAGTAGGTATCAGTTTGTCACAAAAATCACCGGTAATGGTGGATTGATATCTGTCGGCTATTTCATAACGGGGATGAACCCAACATTGAGAACCCTCGTGCGAACGTCCTGCAAAATCACGCATGAGTTCCTCTCCCTGATTTGTACCTGTTCCTCCATGTGTAAAAACCATGATCATTTCAGGATCTCCGTTGGCAACAGGGGTAAAAAGATAATAGTAATTTGGCAATACATCGGCTTGCCCCATTTGTCCCCAGTCTCCTGGTTCCCCGTTGCGGAAAAGTGTAAGTCCATAATCATTGATGACAGACTTAAAGTCGGCAGCAGCAGCAGTATAAGCAGAATCGGCAGCTGAAGCCCTGGGTGTAAAAGTAGTAAGTTCAGGCCATCCAAACTTATTCCAACAAGCCCAGTACAGCTGTAATTTTCCACGGAATGCCAATGCGGCAGGTTTTGCTGCACGCCCTACCTGACTTGCTTTTGCAGGTAATTTTTCAAATGCGTACGTAAAATCGGCCAGAATGGAATCTTTTATTTGTTCAATAGGCGTACGCTTTAAACTGGTTACTTCCGAGTTGCTATAGATAATTTTACTGAAGTATGGGACGTCTCCCCACATGGAAATCAGCCGGAAATAAACCATTCCACGAAGAAGGCGGGCTTCGCCAATCACCGTTTCCAGATTGGGAATAGAGGAGGCTTTAGCCGTAGAAAGCATTTTGTTGACATTTTCAATGACATAATTTGTACGGTTCACCCCACCATAGAGGTATCTATACATTTTATCAAAGCTGCTGGCATAACCCGAAGGATTATAATTTCCCCCGTTATAGGCATCGCCAAGACGCAAATTACCGCTTGTAGTACTTGTTCCCCTGACCCGCACGTATTCAGTCTGACCATCAAAATAATAATCGCGGTCGAAAAGGGGACGGACAGCAGCATAGGCACCCATCAGAGCCGTAGTTGCATCATCCTCGGTTTTCCAAAAAGAAGCTGTTCCCAAATCTACAGTAGGATCCTGATCCAGCAAATTTTTGGTGCATGAGGTAGAAAATATCAACCCGCTTATAAAAGTAATGACTGATAATATATAAACTTTCTTTTTCATAATCACAACTAGTTTAAATACCAATATTAATACCAAATGAATATGATTTACAAAGTGGATATGCGTCACTTGCATTTGAACTTTTTTCAGGATCCAGGCCCCTGTATTTTGTGAAAGTTGCAAGATTTTCAGCAGATCCGTAAATACGGACACTCTCCAAATGTAACCTTTGTACCCATTTCTGAGGGAGAGAATAACCCACCTGAATGTTTTTCAAGCGGAGGTAACTCATATCATCCAACCAGAAAGTAGATTGATAACGATTATTCCCACTTCCGCCAATACGCGGCCATGCGCCGTTGCGATTCTCTACAGACCATGGATTGTACCAATGACTCCAGGTAGCTGCATAACGTTGAGAATTAAAATTGGTATTGTTGTAATCATTCAGCCAAAAATCTTTTCGGCCTGCAGCACCCTGAAACAAAATTTCAAGATCAAATCCCCTCCAGGAAAAACTGGCATTCAAAGCATAGTTTGTTGTAGGCATGTCCCTTTGAAAGTTGGAATATGCCCTTTGGTCTTCACTGGTAATTCTGCCATCACCATTGATATCTTTAAGCAGAATATCTCCAGGTGAGGCTCCCTGAGGAGTAGCATTATAAACATCCTGCCAGGTCTGGGCAATCCCGCTAGCCTCATAAGCATAAACAAAATGGTAAGGCATATCCAGAAAAACGTATCCTTTGTCCAGGTATTCATTCCATTTCTCAAGGCGGGTGGTATTATAGGTGGCATTCAAATTAATGGTATAGTTTACTTCACCCACTTTATCTCTCCAGGTAAAGTTCCCTTCTATGCCGCGGTTACGTAAATTGCCTATATTCCTTCTGGGAGCACTGTAAGCACCGGTTAAAAGCAGCGACATATCTGAAGGACGGTTCATTCCGGTTGTTAAACGATCGTAATAGTCTATTTCGGCTGTCAACTGGTTATTTAAAAAGCCAAGATCCATGCCTATATTGAGTACAGAGGTGGTTTCCCACGAAAGGTCACTGTTGACCATTTTCGAATAGGCAAAGCCTTTTGTAATACCTCCTGCAATCATATAAGGGTTGTTGGTAAGGGTCTGCTGCTGTTCATACCGCCCCACTCCGCTGTTATTCCCTAATGAGCCATAAGACAATCTTAATTTCCCATTAGACAACCAGTTTTCGGTAAGAGGTTTGATGAAATTCTCTTCCGTAAAACGCCAACCTAAAGCGGCAGAAGGGAAAAATCCGAATTGGTGCGGGGAAAGGAATTTAGAAGAGCCATCACAGCGGAAATTAAGTTCTACCAGGTATTTATCAAATGCGGAATAATTTAAACGTCCCACATAGGAACGCAATCCTTCCGTACTGGAATTTCCACCCGTAGATTGAATGTCCGTCAAAGCAGCATCTATTTCATGAAGACTAGGATATAACCTGTCATTACGTGAACTCATCTGATAACGGTCATACCAGTACTCTTCGCTGTATACAAACATAGCGCTCAAGTCGTGGTGCTGGGCAATAATGGTATGATAATTCAATTTTCCACTCATCATTGTTTTGTAACCCGTATTGGTATAATTGGCAACACCCGCATTTGCCCCGACATACACCCTGGACCCGAATGAGCCGGTCTGGAAATTGTATGCAGTGTTTGGCATATCTGCAGTATAACGGAACTGGTTGTAATAATTAATTGCATAATCCAACCTTGCCGTCAGGCCTTTTACAGGGGTCCAGTCAAAATAAGCACTTGGATTCATCTCCTGGCGGTTTGTCCTTTGTTTGTTGTTCTGATAAACCGTATAAGGATTATAGGCCTGGATATCCTCGCCATAAGCCATTGCACCCCCATAATAACCGGTTACAGGATCATAGGGAGTGATACCGGAAATGGCATATTTTAGATCAAATCCTGCCGTATTGGTCGGATCATCGTCGGTATATCCGTCAGCCAGGGCATAAACCATTTTCGACCAGTTGCCATCAAATTTGGCTCCTACATTCATGCTGTTGCTGAGCTTATAGTCAAAATTAAAACGGCCATTGTAACGGTCAAAATCATTATTGATCTGTAAACCTTTTTCATTCATTGTCCCTACAGAAATAAAGAAATTTGACTTTTCATTGCCACCGGAAGCAGAGAAGTTGTAATTCTGGACTTTCCCATCACGCATGATGAGTTTCCACCAATCCGTACTGGGATATCTCAATGGATCAATCATTCCTAATGCCAGCCATTGGTCAACGGTACCATTCTTGAAAATAAAATTTGAAGGTAACGTATTGACTGCTGCCAACCTCTGTTCCAGGGTTAAGGCACGGGGATAATCGGCCATGAATTCGTAACTTTTAGTAGGCGATTCAATAGCATAATTGCCGGAAAAATTGATTTTGGTCTTCCCTTCTCCTTTTCCCGATTTGGTAGTAATCAGGATGACTCCGTTGGCTGCCCGTGAACCATATACAGCAGATGAAGCAGCATCCTTCAAAACAGAAATGTTTTCCACATCATTCAGGTTCAGGCGGTTAATATCCACATCAGGCATGCCGTCGACTACGACCAGTGGACTGGAATTATTGACAGTACCTAGACCCCGGATTAACAGCGTCACATCATTTTTACCAGCCATCCCGGAATTTTGGTTGACTGCAAGACCGGGTAATAAACCCTGCAAGCCTGTGGATACATTCGTCAATGCACGGCCTGAAAGTTTTTCATCAACTTTTACCGCAGCTATAGCACCGGTAAGATTTACTTTTTTCTGAGCTCCATAACCGACAACCACAACTTCATCGAGTGATTTAACATTGGACTCTAATTTCACTGCAAGGAAATCGGTATTGCTAACAGTTACTTTTTTTGTTGTATAACCCACATACGAGAATACAAGAGTCTCGCCAAGTTTGGGCAGGGATAGGGTAAATTTCCCATCCACATCGGTGGTTACACCAATAGAAGTGCCTTCCACAACTACATTGACTCCAGGCAAAGTTTCACCTGTAGAGGCATCGGTAACTGTACCCGATACTTTGGGATTCTGAATCTCCCTGGTGGGATAAACCACTACAAAGTTATTCTCGATAAATTTATAGGTTAACTGTGATTTGCTCAGTAATTTAGACAACATTTTACTCAATTGTCCATTATTGACATTTTCTGTAACAATGTCATTTAACTGCTTACAATCAGCATTATAAAAAAAACGAACCTGACTTTTTTCTTCAATCAATTTAAGGACATCGCGAACGCTTTGCCCTTTAATATTCTGATTAAGAGTTACATTTTGAGATAATACTGAAGCTGTTAATTGAAAAGTAAGGACAACTGAAAGGAATAAGGATAGTTTCATAATTAGTAGTATCCGTTTTAAAGCATTTTCAGTATGAGTATAAATTTCCCATTTACATTTATTTTTCATAAATTTGAAAGTTTAAATTCTGTACAAGGATTATAACAATCTGTTTGAGAGAAGAAAGAGCTGGTACCTTTTTCTTCTCTCCTCTTTTTGGGGATTTGGTTAGGATGTATTCATAATTTTTTTTTAGTTAGTTTGGTTATTATTTTTCATTCCTGAAAGTTTTTATTTAAGGATAAAATGATTTTATTTTTTTCAATATTATATTTTACGGGTGCCGATAATTCTATTGCACTCATTATTTCTTCGATGGTCTCATTTTGAATTTTTCCTGTGAAATGGAAACTTTTTATTTCTTCCGATTCAAATTCTATGATCATATTATATCGGCGTTCCAGTATAGGGGCAAGATTTCCCAAGGTTTCTTCATCAATAGTCCAGGTATCATCTTTCCATGAAGTTTCCAATTCAGTATGAATGGAAGTTACTATTTCCAATTTTTCAGTTTCCGCTGCTTTATTTACCTTTAAACCTGAAGGGGCTTTTACAGCAATTTGTTTTCCGGTTTCCGGACTGTAAAATATAGCCATTTCCCTGGGTTTTAAAATTATAGCCTTAGAATGGACAACGCCTTTGATTAAAGACAATTCTATTTTCCCTTCTTCAAGAGTTGTGGTAATAATTTTTTCTTCAGGATAAGCTTTTACATTAAATTTTGTTCCTAAGGCTTTCACTACAAGATTGGAGGTCTTAACCAAAAAAGGAACTTTCTTATTAGACTTAACACTAAAGTACGCTTCACCGGATAACAAAACTTCCCTGGTTGATTTCCCATAATCCTTAGTGTAGGTTAATTTGCTGCCTGCATTGAGCCAGACTTTCGTCCCATCGGGCAAATCGACCAGACTTTTTGATCCAAGAGGAACAGTAATGGTTGTCTTTGCTTGTTGATAATTCATAACGGATATATGCCTGATTAATAAGGCACTAAATGCACCTCCCAGTATAAACACCAAAAACCATGAAGCTGCTACTTTGGATGTAGTCCAAAAACGACTAACTTTTTTATCCTTTTTAAGCTCAAGGACATTCTTAATCCGAGACCATGAAGCTAATTCCCTCTCCTCCGAAACGGACGTAGCTTTTCCCCCAAGATACCAGGCTTTTTTAAAGGCATTAAATTGAATCCGATGCTCTTGCGATTCTTTAAGCCAGGAATTCAATCTGTTCAGGCGCTCAGTTTCAATTGTCCCTTCTAAAAATTCGACAATTGCATATTTTATTTCATCTGTTATAAATAATGGATCTTTCATGGTATGGTCTCTACTTAATATGACAGGATTTTTAAAAAAGGGTTTACAAAAGGGTTCACAAAAAAAATAATTATTAATAATTATTTTTTTCAAAGCAGGTCTTAATAATTTCTAAAGCCCTGAATATTTGAACCTTAACGGTATTTTGGGAAAGATTAAGTTTCTCTGCAATTTCTTTATAGGTCAGGTTCTCCAAACGGCTCATGAGGAATATTTCTTTACACTTTTGAGGCAGGGAATCAACTACTTCCCGGATTTGTTGCCTGAACCCTAATGACTCAAACATTTGTATATCAGTATCCTCTACAATGTACAAATCATGAATCTGTTTCCATTGTTTCTCATCCACTGTTGTATTGGTCTGAAATTTACGGGTCCTATATTGGGCTATTTTATTAATTGACAGATTATGAACCGATTGATACAAATAAGCTTTTATTGAAACTTCAAGAACAAGGTTGCTTCTGTTCAGCCAAAGGTGAATAAAAGCATCTTGTGTTACTTCTTCAGAATCAGATAAATTATTTAATATCTTTTGAGCAAAGTAACATAAACCCGGATATAATTCATGGAAGAGGGATTCAAAAGCTTTCAGGTCTCCTGCTTGGACTTTGGTCCATAATGCATTTATGTCTTTTTTATCCATATTAAATTTAAAAATATATCAAGGTTGATATATGATATGGTTGTTCAAATTTAGCCTTTCTCTGGTAATATACTAAAAAATTTTAAAAAGAAAATTTAACTTATAATAGTTACAACAGTGATAATCACCTCTCTTAAAACTAATAAAAGTAAAAAATCAGGATTAAAGGTGTAATAGATATACAAATTAAAATTTTTGACCGCACAACAATCAACCCTGTTTCTGTATATCCTCAATGGTCTGGTTCAGTCAAGGTAGTACATGGATTTTTCTCCTTGTAACTCTGTGTCTTCTCTGTGTATCTCTGTGTTAAAGCATTTAATTATTACACAGAGAACCACAGAGTTTTTCACAGAGAGCCACTGAGAAATTAAAAATATTCCAATAGACAAGCAATATGGTTTTGTTTCCCTGAACGGAATAAAATATAAAACCCATGATTTATTGCCCAATAAACCCTGCAAAACTTAAAAATAGGCTGAAACAGGCCGGTGGTTCATTAAAAAGTTACAGGACTTTTAATTTTTAACATGAATTTATTAAACAACATCTAACCACCTCGAACTATTTCGAAACATTTCAAACTATCTCAAATTATCTCAAACCTCCGTAAATATGCCTTAGTGGCTTTTATGGAATATGATTTCAGAAAATATCAAATTACGCCAATAACGCCTCAATTTCAGCTTGTTAATAAAGCCTTTAGATTTTCATTATTTACAAGTCTTTGAAATAATGGACGTTTATCACTTTTATAGGCAACAAGGTTTTCTTCAAATGTCTTATTTGCTTCATTTAGATAAATCAGCCCCAAAGGATATTTTTCTGTTTCAAATGCAAGATTCATGGCTTTTTCCTTATTATGAGGATCGTAAGTTTCGTCCAGATAATAAGTATGATCCTTAAACCATTGGTAAGTATTGATCTTATTATAGGAGACGCCTTATTTTCCAAAGGAAGATTAATCATTTGTTACATGCTTTTGTCCAGACTGTTGCTTAGATAATCCAGCTGGCTGATGATGAGCGTATCACTGGTTATCCTTTCCTTGAAGCGGGAAACCGCATCTGCCCCTAAAGGAATAAATAGGTCTATCCGGTCAACAAATGACTGAACAGGGTCAGCAGTTATCCTGATTTCCATAGAATTATTGCCGCCCCTGATTCTTGACATGAATTCACTGTAAGCGAAAACATGATAGCCCGACGATTTCATAATCATTAGCAACAGGTCTTCCAGTGTCTGAATCCCCTGTCCGGCTTCACCCGATATCACGACCGATATTTCATTCTTTTCATTTAATGACCACATATTTCTTTTAGAATAAATTAGTAATTCTCGATAGAAAGGCTTAAAAAACTAGAAGAATTCTTTAAAATATGCTTAATGAAAGGATGAATCTAAAACATATTCCGTTCTGATCATTTTAAAAGGGCACAACTTCATTTAAAAACAAACCAGTTATATACAAAATTATGATTTTTTACTCTATATAATGTTATCCTATAAATGAATTTTTTACTGTATTGATTCTGCAGAATAAAATGATCAAAAAATACCTCATCGTGAAAAATCGGGCAGGGATATGTATAACCTCAGATATACCAGGGACTGTAAGAATTGGAAGGGAAAAGATGAAGATCACATATCGGTGAGAGATTTAATGTAATTGGAAGGAGGTCGATTTGACCTCTGCTTTTATTATAATCATTTGTCTTTAAATGTTTTAAAATGAAAACCAATATTACATGTCTAATAAATGATTTTTATCTTTTTGTCAAAATATCTATTAAATAATCTGATTTATAATTAATAAACCATAATTTAGTATTTGATAGACCTTTAGGGATGCATTTCAAATAGAGTACAATAAAAAATAAGAGGAATGTTGCTATTACGGAATTGTTAGCAACAAGTGTAAAAAAATCGTGCAGTTCAATAGATACATGCGAAATCGACAGATTGATAAATATTTATAAGTAGAATTTAGCTCTTTGATAGGTTGATGCAAATTGGATGTATTTATTTTGTTTTTCACCACGCTCAAAAAAAGGAAACCCAACCCACATTGCAGCACATTTGCAAACCCGCATGAACCGATGCTCAAGCCAAAGGTATGCAAAAGAGCTGCAATTTTGCCTACGCACTCGTGTAAATTAGTTACTTTTAGTGTTGTAAATTAAAATATTAAGTGAAAAATAAATAATTCGAACAGACTTATTAATGAACGTTGAATTTTACATAGAGAATAGTTACAAACTATCTGAGCTGATTACAAAGAAATACAGCACTTCTTTTTCTTTAGCAACATCATTGCTGGAAACGGAAAAACGTAAGGCTATATATGCTATTTATGGATTTGTTCGATTGGTAGATGAAATTGTAGACAGCTTTCACAGTTACGACAAGCCTTTTTTGTTAAGCAATTTAAACGAACAGTTACAGTATGCTTTAGAAAATGGAATTAGTACAAATACTGTATTGGCTGCATTTGCCGATACAGTAAGAAAATACAATATCTCCCAAAAACACATCCACGCTTTCATGGAAAGCATGAAATACGACCTTACAAAAACCGAATATACTAGCACCGAGGAATTGAATACATATATTTATGGTTCTGCAGACGTGGTTGGCTTAATGTGCCTAAAAGTCTTTTGTAATGGAAACCAAGTACTCTACGACCAATTAAAAATATCGGCTCAAAAACTTGGTTCTGCGTTTCAGAAAGTTAATTTTCTCCGCGACTTAAAATATGACAATAGAGAGCTGGGGCGAACTTATTTCCCTGAAATAACAAACAAACAATTTGACAAGACAAGTAAACGCCACATTGAACAATCTATTGAGAAGGATTTTAGCGAAGCCTGGATAGGTGTTAAACAACTTCCAGGCAGAGCTAAATTAGCTGTTGGGCTGGCTTATTTTTACTACAAAACATTATTCGATAAAATAAAGAAAACAAAGCCTGAAAAAATACTCTCAGAGCGGGTGCGGATAAATAACCTGAGAAAATACTTCATTTTGGTAAAGGTTGGTGTGATGTACAAAACAAAACTTATTTGAAATGATGGGAAATGTCATACTTGTCGATGAATACGACACTCCTCTTGGCGAAATAGCAAAACTCGAAGCCCATCAAAAAGCATTGTTACACAGGGCTGTATCGGTATTTGTTTTCAATAACCATAATAAAATATTGCTTCAAAAAAGAGCAGCTGGCAAATACCATTCGCCCGACTTGTGGACTAATACTGCCTGCACGCATCCTTTTCCTAACGAGTCAAATGAGGCTGCTGTAATTCGGCGTTTAAAAGAAGAGATGGGAATAACAATTAACTATGTTACCAAAATCTTTCATTTTATCTACAAAGAGCAACTTGAAAATGGTTTGACCGAATATGAATTTGACCATGTTTTTGTCGGGTTTTCAGATGAGTTGCCTATTCCAGACTCAGATGAAGTTTCGGATTTCGATTATGTTGATATCAAGGAGGTGTTGGAACAAGTAAAAATGTTACCGCAAAATTATACGGTTTGGTTCAAAAAAATTATTGAACGAGTGGCAAATGAAGTTAGTATGGATAATAATATTAAAAAATATGAAACACCCATGATAGTGCAAAAGCACAAACAAGCATGAAAATTGAGTTACCTTGTATTTGGTATTTATCCAAACACAAAGTATAATGGAAAAGAATAAAGTTGAATTTGAGCAGGTGATTGAGAAAGGTTGGGGACTCGATGTTCACCGGGACTTGGCTATAAAGTTTCAAATCTGTTATGGGTTGAGCATGATAAATAAATATAATAAAATTATTTTCGTAAAACTCAGTTAGTATGATTCCAATCAACCTGTCTTTGCTTGTGCTTGCGTATTTTTTTATGGAGTTTGTGGCTTGGTCGAACCACAAGTATATAATGCACGGATTTTTGTGGAAATGGCATAAAGATCATCACCTCAAGGATTGGCAAGTAAGTCTGCCAGAAAAAACCGAAGAGTGGAAGTTTGAAAAAAACGACCGTTTCTTTATTGTCTATGCATTACCGGCAATGGTTTTGATGGTGTTAGGGTTTATGTATACTTATGACTATCTGGTTTTCATTAGCATAGGAATAAGTTTATATGGTATTACCTATTTTGTAGTACACGATATCATAATACATAAGCGACTGAACGTGCCTTTCTTGTTTAAAAACCATAATTTTTATACAAGAGCTATCGTACGTGCACATACAGCGCATCACTGGCCTCAAAATAAAACCGATTTTCATAACTATGGTTTGTTGGTTTTTCCTATCCGATTTTTTAAACCATAAACTATGTGGCTCTATTCGCTTATATTGCTTTGCTCGATTATAGTTCCTTTGGCCTTGAGTTTCGAAAAAAAACTTCAATTTCACAAACAATGGAAATATCTTTTTCCTGCCATCATATTGGTATCCTGTATTTTTATCAGTTTTGATGTTTACTTTACAAAAATTGGGGTTTGGGGCTTTAATCCAGCCTATCATCTTAATATTGTGTACCTTGGTTTACCAATTGAAGAATGGTTGTTTTTTATAATTATCCCATATGCTAGTATCTTTCTGCACGACTCGATTGTCTTGCATTTTCCAAAAATTAGCTTACCCAATAGAGTTGCGTTTTTTTTGGGATTAACTATTACAATATCATTGGCTGTTTTAGCTGTTTTATACCACAAAAAAGCCTATACTGTATATATATTTATTACAGGATTTGTAGCTGTTGTTTTTTCTTTTTTTGACAAGTCAAAGCTCATTAACCATTACTATATCACATTTCTTATCATTTTGGTCCCTTTTATTGTTGCAAATGCAATACTTACCGGTTCCTTTATTGAAAATGAAGTGGTGTGGTACAACAAAAATGAAAATCTTGGTATTAGGGTATTTACCATTCCAATTGAAGATTTTATTTATGGTTTTAGCCTTATTTTGCTGGTTTTGCTACTTAGGGAGAAAATAAAAAAACACCTATTATTCAATGATAAATAACAAATTCAGAATAAAAAAATTTAGACCTGTATCACTTTTTTTTGTGATATTTTATTTGGTTGGTACCATTGGGTTAATTGTACCATTTAGTTTCCCTTTGTTTGTTAACCTTACATTTTTAGCCCTGATATTAAGCAATATAGGGCTGTTTGTTTTTCATTATTCACATAGACTAAAACACGACATTTCAATTTTTGCTGTCATCTTTTTGCTCGGCTTTATTATCGAGTCAATTGGTGTAAATACCGGTTATATTTTTGGTAATTACCTGTATGGAGATGCATTAGGGTTAAAGCTTTTTAACACACCATTGTTAATCGGTCTAAACTGGTTATTTTTGACATATACAGGGGTTTCCATTTCTGAAAAAATATCAGGTAAAACTCCCTTACAAATACTTATTGTCCCAACCATAATGCTTGTTTATGACCTGTTATTGGAACAAGTCGCCCCAAAAATGGATATGTGGAGCTGGTCAAATGCACAAATTCCTGTTAAAAATTATGTGTCGTGGTGGCTGATTGGATTTGTTTTTGCATGCATTTTTAAGCTGTTTAATATTAACACCCGAAACCCTATGGCTTTAATATTATTTCTTTGTCAGTTTTTATTTTTCGCGGTATTATTTATAGTTTTTTACATATTTAAATGATTAAAGCAAAGCATCATTGTGTAATCTATCCATTATTCAAATGGCTTAGCTGTTTTATGATGAAACGGAATTTTTGCTCTATTCATATCGAAGGGGAGTTTAACGATAATGGACATTCAGTGCTTGTGGTTGCAAACCACATAAGCTGGTGGGATGGCTTTTGGGTGGAATTTTTGAACCACCAAAGAATACACCGCAAATTCCATTTTATGATGCTGGAAGAGCAATTAAAGAGACATTGGTATTTTCAATATACCGGAGGATACTCGGTGAAGAAAAATTCCAGAGACATATTTGCAAGCATCGACTACACAGTGGAATTGCTAAGCAAGGACGAAAATTTGGTATTAATGTTCCCTCAGGGTAAAATCCATTCGTCGTACAACAGTTCTGTAAGGTTTCAAAAAGGTATTAAGCAAATTATTAATAAATGTACCGATGAGACACAGGTGCTTTTTGTGGTAAATATTACCGATTATTTTTCAGATGCAAAACCACATCTTTTTGTTTACATAGCAAACTTTCTTGCTGGTTCTTTGCGCGAAAGTAATATAGAAAATGAATACAATCAGTTTCTTTCACAGGTGTTGAACCAACATAAAACCAAAACTTCATAATGCAATATCTGGTTTACATATCTTTTGGCTTCTTGGGTTTTCAGTTACTCAATGTGCTTATTAATTTTATTTTCCGTCAGGCCATTGAAAAAACTGAAATTCAAAACAGTGAGTTAATATCCGTGCTCATTCCTGCACGCAACGAGGAAAACTCTATTGGATTTTTGCTCGAAGCCATGTATGAAAAAAAAAACGACAATATTGAGGTAATTATTTGTAACGACTATTCTACCGATAACACCGAGGAAATAATCCGTAAATATGCCAAAATAGACAGTCGTATAAGAATAATTCAATCAGACTTTCTACCAAACGGCTGGCTTGGTAAAAACCATGCTTGTTATCAATTGGCAAAGCAAGCAAAGGGCAGGTATTTTTTGTTTGTAGATGCAGATGTAGTGCTTTCGGGCAATATTGTTGCCGATGCAATTGCTTATGCTAAAAGGTACAAACTGGGCTTACTTTCTGTATTTCCAAAACAAATACAACTAACTGCAGGAGAAAAACAGACAGTGCCGCTTATGAATTATATTCTTATAACACTTTTGCCCCTGATTTTTGTAAGGGTATCTCCCTTTAAGTCGCACGCGGCAGCAAACGGTCAGTTTATGCTATTCGAGGCCGAAATATATAAAAAGTGGCAACCGCACGAACAGTTTAAAAATTCGTCAGTCGAAGATATTGCCATTTCAAGGTTTTATAAAAGCAGAAAGATTAAAACGGCTTGCACTACCGGCGAAAAGCGGATACAATGCCGTATGTATCATTCGTATAACGACGCATTAAATGGTTTTTCAAAAAATATTTTTATGTTTTTTGGCAATGTACCGATTTTAGCTTTCGTGTTTTGGATATTTAGCACTTTAAGCATTGTTCCTATAATCATTTACAATTTTCACATAGCATTTGCATATCTGCTGGCAGTTGTGTTTATACAGATTGTTTATGCTATTAACTGTCAACAAAGCGTGATAACCACAGTTTTGTATTTTCCTGCAAACATGTTCTTTATGTTACAGGTTATGATTAAAGCATTAATGGTAAAAAAACAGAAAAATTATACATGGAAGGGAAGAAATATATATTGATAGTATCACTTACTTTATTGAGCTGTTTTGTGTTTGGGCAAAGTAATGAATCAATTTACAATGCTTATGCGTCCGGAAATATGATCAGGTGGAAGGCTGCGATGGATTCCGTTGATGCTTTGAAGCAAAAAAATGATAAAGTGTTTTTGGATTTGATAAATTACCAATATGGCTACATTGCATGGTGTATTGGCAGTAATAAAACAAATGAAGCAAAAAAATACCTGAAAAAAGCAACTGGCAATTTAGAAAAATTGGAACTAAAAAATTACAATGAATCAATGCTTTATGCCTATAAAGCAGCGTTTGTTGGGTTCGAGATTGGCCTGGCAAAATATAAAGCTCCGTTTATTGGAATGAATAGTTTGGAATATGCCAAA
>JAUZOH010000048.1 GCA_030706565.1 Bacteroidota bacterium
AAACTCTGTGGTTCTCTGTGTAATAAATCGATTCAATAACACAGAGGTACACAGAGAAGACACAGAGGAATTTTTCTCATTATTTCTATGTGACATGATGAACAATAAATCTCAGTTGTTAAATTTTATTCCGTTCAGGGATATATTTACTTGCGAAACTTTAATAAAGTATAATAATCTTTGCGGCTTTGCGAGAAACGTATTCCACGCAAAGACGCTAAGTCGCTAAGAATTAAAACAAAATTTTCCTTTGTGACCAGCTTATTATAGTGGTGAGTGCAAAATTCCGACTTACATTTTTTTACGATAAATATAACTTGTTGCCTTTTATTCTATTTTCTTTAAAACCTGTTAATATGAAAAGAAAGTTGACTTATATCTATTTATTTTTCCTGTTGATTCTGCTGGGAATCGGCAGTGGTATTATTTATGCCCAGAAACGCTTTGTGCCACCGGCCATGTCGGAAGTGAAGCATGTGTCGTGGAGCAAAAATGCGGTGATCTATGAGGTTAATATCCGGCAGTATTCTAAAGCAGGGACTTTTAAGGCTTTTGAAAAAGATTTGCCCCGTTTGAAGGCCCTGGGCGTTGAAATATTATGGATTATGCCTGTCAATCCCATTGGTGAAAAAGAGCGTAAAGGAAAGCTCGGCAGTTATTATTCTGTAAAAGATTATAAAGCCATTAACCCTGAATTTGGGACAATGGATGATTTCAAGCACATGGTGAGCACTATCCATAAGCTGGGTATGAAAGTAATACTCGACTGGGTGCCCAATCACACGTCATTGGACAATAATCTGGTTAAAACTCATCCGGAATATTACCTGAAAGATTCGCTGGGGCGTATGGTTTCTCCTTTTGACTGGACGGATGTTTACAGGCTTGACTATACAAAGCCTGCTACACGTCAATATATGACCCAGACCATGCAGTGGTGGCTCAAAGAAACGGATCTTGACGGATTCCGTTGCGATGTAGCCCACATGATTCCTGTTGATTATTGGAATGAGGCCAGGGTTGAACTGGACAAGGTCAAGCCGGTTTTTATGCTGGCAGAGGCAGAACAGGCTTTTCTGAATCAAAAAGCTTTTGACATGACCTACGACTGGACATTTCATCATCTGATGAATGATATTGCCAAAGGGAAAGCAAAGGCCAGTGCCGTGTTTAGCCGTTTTGCAAAAGTAGATTCAACCTATCCCGGAAATTCTTATCTGATGGAATTTATATCCAATCATGATGAAAATTCCTGGAGTGGTTCCGAATTTGAGCGCATGGGGGCAGGAGCCAGGACTTTTGCCGTTTTGTCGGCCACTATCCCTGGTATGTTTCTTATTTATAATGGACAGGAATCTGCTTTCAAACGCAGGCTTAAGTTTTTTGAAAAGGATAGTATAGACTGGGGCAATTATTCCCTTACTGTATTTTACAAAAAGCTGATTTCACTGAAGAAAAACAATCATGCCCTTTGGAATGGCATTTCCGGCGATGGATTTAATAAAATCAGCACCAACAGGGATAGCGTTGTTTGCGCCTATATCCGGGAGAAAGGCAATCAGAAAGTTGTCGTAATTTGCAATCTGTCCCCGAAAGCCGTCAGGTTTAGTGCAAAATCCACCTTGCTAACCGGAGCTTTTAAAGAAATTTTTACCGGGGAAAGGCGTCAATTCAACAGAAAAGCAGAATTTAACATGAAACCCTGGCAATATTTAGTTTTTGACAAAGAAAAATAAAATTTCTTCTTTACTACTCTCTGTTTTAAAGTTCAGCGTTTGTCTATGAAAACTGAACAAATAAGGCCTGAACGGTAAATTCCGTTCAGGCCTTTGAATTATATAAATTGATATATCTTAATTGCCGAGTAAAGGCATGACCAGCAACATCAATGATAATCCGATCAAAAGAATCACGGATGTCCATCCAATGGCGTTGTTTAAGGGTTTGTTGACGTATTTGCCCATTATCGATTTCTTATTGACCAACAGGATCATACAAACCAGAACTACAGGCAGCAGTATTCCATTAATGATTTGCGACCAGATGGTAATGCCAATCAATGGGGCATTGGGCAATAGAATAATTCCTGCAGCAATGAGCAGAATGAATGTGTACAATACGTAAAATTCAGGAGCTTCTTCCCATTTCTTGTCTATACCTGCTTCAAATCCAAAGGCTTCGCAGATATAAAAAGAAGTAGCCAGAGGCAGGATAGTGGCCGAAAAAATAGAGGCCACAAAAAGCCCGAATGCGAAAATCTGGGAGGCGAAAACTCCGGCCAGTGGTTTCAGAGCCATAGCTGCATCCTTGGCTTCTTCGATTTTTATTCCCCTTTCATTCAGGGTCGAAGCGCAGGCTACGATGATAAAAAATGCTACCAGCACGGTGGCTATGCATCCGATGGTTATATCAACGATAGTGTATTTATAATCCTTGATTTTAAGCCCTTTTTCAATTACGGATGATTGCATGTAAAACTGCATCCAGGGAGCTATGGTCGTTCCAATAATACCGATCATCATGGCAATATAACCCGAATCCATTTGCATGGCCGGATGAATAATAGCTTTGCCAATTTCTCCCCAATGAGGTTTACCCATTAAGGCAGATACGACATAGATCAACAAAACAGCACTAAAAATGAGGAATATCCTTTCGGCAATATGGTAATTCCCCTTTACCACCAGTATCCAGACCACTATGGCTGTAAGCGGCACAGAGATGTATTTTGAAACGCCAAAAATACTTAAACTTCCTGCCACACCGGCAAATTCAGTGGTGGTATTACCAATATCCGCAATGAGTAAGCCGATAAAAATGTAGAAAGTAACTTTTACCCCGGCATTTTCCCGGATCAGATCGGCAAGCCCTTTTCCTGTAACAATTCCCATGCGCGCGTTCATTTCCTGTATTACAAACAGGACGATGAAGGCCGGGATCAGAGTCCAAATTAACTTGTAACCATAAAGTGCGCCGGCAACCGAATAAGTGGTGATGCCGCCTGCATCATTGTCTACGCTCCCTGTAATTATACCTGGCCCCAAGATTGCCAGGAAAAAAATCAACTGAGTCCAGATGTTTTTTCTTTTTATTTTCAATGTCATGTTTCCTGGTGTTTTTTATTTTGTTTTACGGTTTTCCAATAAATCTTCAACTATATCATCTATCATCACCAATCCCTGAATTTTACTGGAACTGTCAATAACCGGTATAGCCAGCAGGTTATATTTTGAAATAACTTCTGCAAGCGAATCTATTTTGTCATCATCAAAAACCGTGATGAGCTGTTTCTTCATGATTTGCGACAACCGGGTTGATGGATTCGACACGATCAGATCCCTGAGGGAAACAGTGGCAATCAGCCTGTCTTTTTCGTCAACAACAAGGACGGAATATAAGGTGTCAGCCTCGGGCATTTGTTTCCTTAGTTCCTCAATAGCTTCGGCAGTCGTTATATTTTTGTTGAATGAAATAAAGTCGGTAGACATGATACTTCCGACGGTGTTTTCCGGATATTCCAACAAATCCCGGACATCCTCGGAAGACTCTACTTCCATTTCATTCAAAAGTTCTTCAGCTTTCTGAGGCTCGAGTTCATCGATAATATCTGCAGCTTCGTCGGCAGGCATCTTTTCCAGCAGGTCTGCAGCCTTTTCGGTACTTAAGTTCTCAATAACATGTATCTGTGACTTTGTTTCCATCTCTTCGAGTACATCTGCAGCCTTCTCTTCATCCAGGCTGGCCAGTACCTTGGTACGGGTAGTACGGTCCATATCCTCAATGATATCAGCCAGATCCGAGGGGTGCAGGGTATGCAGTTTCGTGTAGGTGGTGGATAATTTCAGTCCGGCACTTTGAGAATCTACAGTGGCAACATCATCCCAAAGTATATATTTGCTGGGAAGCGAAAGACGGAATAATAATAAAAATTTCTTGATCGGACGGGATATGCCGATTCTTCTCAAAAGCCCTTCCAAGCCCACATCTACGGCAATCAAAAAGGCGCCTGAAGGGACAAGCACCAAACGGGCATCATTTACCCTGACCAGCTTGTGCCCGTCGATATCGACAATCTGTTTGTCCAGTACATTTTCTGAAAGGAAAAAGGTATGCGAGTTGTTGGGCAATGTAAAATCAATGACATTGGTGCATTTAACCACATACTTGATATCTGCCTTGATCATTTCGAAATACGAAAAGTCGAGATAGCGGGTTTCTCCTGAAATTTTTGTTTTTACTCCTATGACTTTGGGCCTGGAGTAGCTGATGTCTATTAGCAGATCCTTGATTTTACCAATAGGTTTCCCATCGGGTGAATAGAAGCGTTTGCCTAGAATCCGGCTTAAATAGAATGTTACTTGTGAAGTCATAATTGCCTCCTTCCTTTTTTGTATTCATGGAAGGATACAATCATAGTGCAGGTTAGATGATACTAACTAAATGATCCTTCTATGAAGAGATGTTAAACTTTGTATGTTCGCAGGTAAATCGTCCATATAAATCTTTAGATTGATTCTGGGGCAAAAGTAAATATTTTTTTAGGTTTGGCAAATAAACTTTCGGGGTTTTAAACTTTTTTTAAATCAAATTAAAATCCCTGAAATATTATATTTTATTAAAATTGTCTTACTGCCCTGACTCTGTATTTTTTTGATTTTATGGCAAGAGCGGGATTTCCTCCTGCAAATCCCATACCTGAGTTGGGATTATCTTCTGCAAACTGGCAGGCAAGAGCGGCTATCCCGGTATGGTCGGTTGATGACCAATACTTATCGTACTGAAAGGCTCCTTTTTCACCCAGAACCTGGTAAATAATATATCCTGTATTGAAACAAACCCTGAGTTCCCTAATGGAAGGCAGATACCAATCCGAAAAACCTCCGCCCCTATAATCTCGGCATAATTTTGCGGCACTCTCCGTATGGCCTTCCTGTGCGATGATTTCATCAGTACAGCTTTTACCGTCCATTAAACTCTCGTTTTTTAGTTTCGTTTTGACGTTACTCCATGATACTTCATTGCCCAGATCTGATAAGGAAGCTATTAAGCCTTTTTCGATTCCGTCTTTTTCCCAGACAGCAACAACAATCCCTCCGCCGTATAGTTCTCCGATATAATGTTTAAAACAGCTGTTTTCTGCTTTTTGATGATTCTGACTTTTGATTGATTGATTGTTTGCAAACAGGAAAATGAATAATAGCGTGAATGCAAATAAGCAAAGTTTTCTCATAGTCTAAAATTTTTCTGTTTAAAAAAACTAATAAACTGAAGTTATTATATTTACTCCAGATATGCTGGTAAATGTATTAAAAATGTTTTAAAATTTTATTCTAGCAGAAACAAAAATAGTCCAAAATTATTAAGGCTCTTCCAGTTAATAAAACTTTGATAACTTTATTGATTGTCCGGATTTTTCAGAAATAACATTAAAAGAACTCCAAACTGTCAGGTTTTTCAATGATCAATTTGTGAATTCTTCAGCAAAATTGCCTGATGCTTTAAATATTTCTTTTCATCCAATGTGAATTTGATTGTTGCCGCCATACAAGAGTGTTTGTGACGAAATCCTTTCTTCTATTGTGTTCCCATTGTTCATCTTCCTGATACGACTCAACCGGAAAATCCTCACATCTATCTCTAATACCCGGGCAAGACGGGAAATCTTTATATTTTACCCGGACACTAATAATTTCTTTAAACTGGAGTCTTGCGGTTTTTTAACTTAATATAAAACAATTTATTGATAGTAGTTTTTTACATTAATTAACTTATGAAGCTAATTGAAGACTGTTTAAATAATTTTAGCCTGTTAAATCTATGAATGAATTGCATAAAAGAATATTCATTAGTAGTTTAGAAGCTTGAAATTCCTGAAATTTATGAATTACAATTATTTATAAATCAAAAAATTATATTTGATTAACATGAAGAAGAATAAAAATTAACTGGGATATTTCGTCCAACCTTAATTCTAAAATTATTTACAGATGAAAAAATTAACCCTTATCGGACTTTTAATTCTCTCAATTTCTGTTTTGTTTGCCCAAAAGTCAGGGAAAGTATTCTGGCATGAGGATTTTGCATCGGGAAAATTACCCAATGGCTGGAAATCAGTAGCATTGAATGATAGCAGCCCGACCTGGTTTTTTACGGATCAGCCATTTCCTGGCTCGTATGGACGCAGTTATCAGGCTCCGCCTATTGCTTCAAAAAGTAGGGGCTACCATATGCAGATTGCCCCAGGTGTTAAAGTAGGGAAGAACATAAAAAAATGGGAAAAAGCAGGGGTCCAACCCAATGCTTATATTCAGACCCCGGCAATTAATTGTTTGGGAAAACATTCTGTTATACTTAAATTTCAACAGAATTTTTTCTGGGGCCAGGGAGAGCTGCCTGACAATACTTCCGGGCTGATTGTGGCTGTAAGCAACAATGGCAAAGATTGGAAAGAATATGATGTTCATAACGGGATAGGCCCCAGGAAGGATTGTCCCAACCCGATGAATGTTGAGTTAAATATCACAAGGATTGCTGCAAATCAGAAGACTGTTTATATACGGTTCTGGTGGCGGAATATGTTCCAATGGTATTGGATGATAGATGATATAGAACTTTCTGAAGCTTTTGATGCCGATTTGCAAGCCCTGGATCTTACCTCTCATCCCAAAGAAGGAAATACCTTTAAAAAGAACGATTCCCTGGTTTTCAGGGTGGTGAATTTAAGTGCAAAACCCATAACCTCAAAGGTCGATTGTTATTTGAAGCTTGACAACCGTCCTTTGATGAAAGCTACCATCCCTGCATCCATGAAAAAAGCATTTGGAATTGTTGATACTGCAAGGGTTGTTTTTCCTGACCTGGATCTGACGGATTTGGGCATCCATAAAGTTACTTTTTATACCGGTTTGGATAATGATTTACGCAGTTCGAATGATACTTTATCAATGGAACTTTACTCCAGAGCTTGTGAACTGGGAAATATCACAAACTTTACAGCAGGTAATAATGAATTTCTGATTGCTTGTAATAAGGCCAGAATAAAATTGCAATTGGTGCGGAATGATATATTCCGGATCTGGATGGCTTATGATGGAGAATTTACCAATCCTGCAGGGAACGACATCATCATTAATAATCCGGACAAGCCTGTTTCCGGCAAATGGAGCGATAAAGGTGATTATTTCCTGATCACTACGCCGGAAATGGCGATCAGGGCATATAAAAATCCTTTGAGGTTCTCGCTTTATAAAGGTGATAACTCAACACTTGTCTGGGAAGAAACCCGGGGCATCACTTATGGCAAACAAACGGTACAGTACCTGAAACGCGGAGATAATGAACAGTTCTTCGGCGGAGGGATGCAGAACGGACGCTTCTCGCATCGCGGCAAAACCATAAAAATGACCATAGATTATAATTGGGAAGATGGCGGAAATCCTAATCCTGCAACATTCTATATGAGTACCAACGGATATGGCGCAGTGCGCAATACTTATGCTACCGGTAATTATTCATTCATGGATACCTTAAAGTTGGTTCATAATGAAAGTAGGTTTGACTGTTATTATTTCGTAGGCAATTCCTTAAAAGAAATTTTAGGCGATTATACCGATCTTACAGGAAAGCCTTTTCTGATGCCCCGCTGGGCTTTAGGAATGGGGGATGCCAACTGTTATAATCGTGGGGCAAAACCAGGAGTCACCAGGGGGTCTTCTTCTACCGGATATAATGGACTGACTCCCAGTGTGATAAATCTGATTGCCGATAAATATATTGAGCATCAAATGCCTACAGGCTGGATATTACCCAATGACGGTTATGGATGCGGATATACTGACCTTGGCCTGGTGGTTAGTGAATTACACAAACGGGGCTTTTACACAGGCCTTTGGACAGAAAACGGAACTGCAAAAATTGCCCGGGAAGTGGGTGAATATGGCACAAGGCTCTGTAAACTCGATGTGGCTTGGGTTGGACCTGGTTTTAAGTTTGCAATGGATGGTGCAAAAACTGCCTACGAAGGTATAGAGAAGAATAGCGATGCCCGCGGATTTGTATGGATGGTTTGTGGATGGACCGGCTCACACCGCAATGCGGTTTTATGGACAGGCGACCAGAGTGGAAGCTGGAATTACATCCGCTGGCATATCCCCACTGTTATTGGCTCGGGATTATCTGCTCAAAATTGTGCCACCGGTGATGTGGACGGTATTTTTGGAGGCAGCGATTCTACTTATGTCAGGGATTTACAATGGAAATGCTTTATGCCGGTATTCATGGCTATGTCGGGCTGGGCTTATAATAATAAAAACGGGATTAAGGATAAACAACCCTGGCTGTTTGGCGAGCCCTATACCAGCATCAACCGCAAATACCTGCAGCTTAAGCAAAGGCTTACTCCTTATATGTACACCTTATGCAATGAGGCTTACCGCACGGGTGTCCCTGCTGTCAGGGGGCTGGTGCTCGAATATCCCAATGATCCGGTTACCTGGGGCGATGCTACTAAATATGAATATTTGCTGGGCAAAGATATCCTGGTGGCGCCCGTTTTTAAACCGGAAGCAAAACGCGACAGTATCTATCTGCCGGAGGGAAAATGGATGGATTTTTGGGATGGAACAGAATATCAGGGGAAAAACACATTGATGAATTATCCTGCTCCCCTTAGTAAATTGCCGCTTTTTGTACGTGCAGGAGCCATTATCCCTATGTATCAGCAAATGATGTATAATTGGGAACGCCCGGCTGATACTCTTACCCTGAAAATCTATCCTTTCGGAAAATCATCCTATACTTTATACGAAGATGATGGATTGACGCGCGAATACAGAAATGGCGTTTATGCAACAACAAAACTTGAGGTTTCAGACTCTGAAAATGGCAAGGATCCAACTACTATTACAATTAATGCAGCCCAGGGTGATTTCACCGGAAGGTTGGAAGCACGTACGTATTTAATGGATATACACGCTCATAAAATTCCAAAAACCATCAAGATCAATGGTAAAAAATTAATCAAGGTTAAAGATGGAGAAAATTTCTCTGCCATTAAAAGCGGATGGTACTATGATTCATCTGATCAAAACTGGGCGTTGCATATTAAAACTGATAAGTTATCGACTAATTCCGGAACAGTAATAGAAATAAAGTAGCAAAATAGGAATGGTCAATAATTCATTTAAAGAATTTGGATAAAACCTCATGCGTTTTTCCGGATTGTCAGATTTGTTGAAACCCCTAAAACCCAATACCGTCTGATCTTTGACCCGGTGGTATTGGGTTTTTAAATGGGATTGCCCTACAAGGGCTGAAAATATAGTTTTTTGTAATATTGGGTTACGGGCTGTGGTGGGAAAATTATCCTCAACCGGAAGTGCATTTAACGTTTCGGATTATATATAAATCGACCCATTGCATTGGGATCAGGGCTACTTGAAGCCTGTCATATAATTTTAATTTCCGGAACAATTTAATTCCGCAATCTTTAAAATCACTTCCACTGACTTTTCCATGGATTTTACCGGAATAAGTTCAAACCTGCTGTGAAAATTATAACCTCCCGTAAACAGGTTAGGGCAGGGCAGTCCCATGTATGAAAGCCTTGAACCGTCTGTTCCGCCGCGAATGGGAATGACCTTTGGCTCTATATCGCTTTCGATACAGGCTTTGCGGGCGAGCTCGATAATGTGATAAACCGGGTCTATCTTTTCCTTCATGTTGTAATACTGGTCAACCATTTCAAGGTATATTGTACCGTGGCCGTATTTCTGGTTGAGGAAATCAGCGATTTTAACCAGCAGTTCCTTTTTTTGATTAAAAAGATTAGGGTCGTGGTCGCGGATAATGTAATTTACTGTGGTGTTTTCCACGGTACCACAAATATCTGTTAAGTGAAAGAAACCTTCGTAAGCGTCAGTATGTTCGGGAACTTCCGCAGCAGGAAGCATATTGTTCAGTTCCATAGCTATCCGCATGGAATTCTTCATTTTATTTTTGGCGGTGCCGGGATGAACATTCAAACCCTGAATAGAGATTTTTGCCTTGGCAGCATTGAAATTCTCATATTCTATTTCGCCCAATGCCCCGCCATCAAGGGTATAAGCAAAGTTGGCGCCAAACTTCTTCACATCAAATTTGTCTGCACCCCGGCCTATTTCCTCGTCAGGGGTGAAGGCAACACGTATTTTCCCATGCTTGATTTGCGGATGCTGCATCAGATAATCCATAGCAGTCACGATCTCTGCAATTCCAGCCTTGTCGTCTGCGCCGAGCAAAGTGGTCCCATCCGAAGTGATCAGGGTTTCTCCGGCAAGATCATTGATGAACGGAAATTCCCGGGCGGAAAGAACAATGTTTTCCTTTTTATTTAAAATAATATCTTTTTCAGTATGATCAATCAATTGAGGTTTAACCTGTTCGGATTTGCAATCCGGCGATGTGTCAAGGTGTGAAAGGAAGCCAATTACAGGAACTTCTTTATCCGTGTTGGCGGCCAGAGTGGCCATTACATAGCCGTTCTCATCAATTTCTATATCCTGCAAGCCAATTTCTTTCATTTCATTTGCCAGCAACCTGGCTAAGGCCGTTTGTCCGGGTGTGGAAGGGCAAGTCTCTGAGTTTTCATCTGACTGGCTATTGATTTTGGCATAACGTATAAATCGTTCTGTAAGTTTTTCCATGGATAGGGCATTTTATGATCTATTATTTATGCAAAAATAACGAATCCCTTCTTTTGATGATAATATTAATCTGTTCATAGTTCCCATATTCCGAAGAATGATCATTCTGACCAATAGATTCCGACTGTTTTTTAATCCGTATATCTCATAGAGGATATTTTGCATTTATAATTTGTATATAAAATTTATATGTTATTTGATTCTTAAAACAGATGTTATATTAAATTTGCATTAGTTATATTGAAATTTAAAATACTTTTTTATTTAAAAAAGAGAGAAAGTTAATTTGAAGAAATCGGTTTAATGTTTTGAGGTTTATTAATGAAGACAATACTATTCCGGATTCCTGATAAAAGTAAAACATATAAATTTATTTTATTAATAAAGTATGAATATTAGTAAAAATACCTTGTATTTAATTGGTTTGATTATAATGACCTTCACAAGTGGTTGTGAATATCAAATTAATAAAGTTTATACCCGTGATGTTAATAAAAATGTTGCCTTACCGGATTTTTCCATAAATCTGAATCTTAATTCTGATACGGTTTATGTTTATAATTATGTGAATATTAATTGTTCATTGAAACTGACAAACAAACGATTATATTCCGTTAAGTTTTACCTTAACGATTCTGCAATTGAGGTAGAACACGTCAATAATTCGAGTGAAAACAATTATTCTTTCTGTGTGGATATGTCACAGCATAAAATGGTGAAAGTACGGGCCGAAATATATACCAGTACAGGAACAGGAAGTATTGCAGATAAAGTCAATGCAGAGTCGTTTGTAATTAAAACAAAAGAATGGGTTATTGTTAATGTCCCGGATAAACTTGTTCTCAATACTGAAATAGTAGACGGTAGGTTAAAATTAACTTGGACTCCAATAAAGACATCGATCAAAGGGAAATATAAAATTCAAACTTCCTGTTTTTCTGATTCTACTTATAATAATTGGTATATTGATAGCTCATATTTTGGAGGTTATGAGCATATTGATGTTAGTTTTAATGATAATGGATTGTCCCGTTATCATATATTTAGTGAAATTAATTTTCCTTATCCCAAAGTGCATTTAAATAATAGGGATTCTTTCCTGGTATATTGGGACAAGTGTAAATTTTATAATTCCATTAAGGGTTATAGAATTAGAATTGATACTTCGGCAGTCGAATTATATACCGATACTTCATTCGTATATAAAAATGGCAAATTTGGCAACTTGACAGGAGTTATATTGGATTTATTGAAAAAGAATTATATTCACAATAATTCTGAATATCTTACTACTTCTGATGTGTATGGAGTTTATCCATCTTCTTTTTTAGGAAACTATACATTTTATTCATCGTCTTTTTTCCCTTTAAGTGGCTCAGTGTTTTATTATTGGTCGTACGCTAACAATAGAAAAACAATTTACAAATTTTCACTTGATACAAAATCTATTGCTAATTCCAGAAACCTTGAACTTAATTATTTTTCGGTTTCTCCTAATAATAAATATATATTATGCGATGTGTCGACTAATCTAGTTCTTTTGAATTCAAATGATTTAAGCCAAATAAAAAGTATCCCTGTCTCAAACATTGTACCTTCTCCTGTTTATTTTGGTCTGAACATTTCTGATATCGGAACGACTGTATTTTATGATTATCTGAACCATAACTTAGTTGTTTATGATTTAATTAATGATTTAAAAATAAGCGAAATACCTGTTACGACTTATGTGCAAAAAGTTAAAATTTCATCTGATGGTCAATATGTTTTTGAACCCAAATTAAATACTTTATATCGGGTGGGTAATCATTCATATGCAAAAATTTGGACTAATGAGAATCAAAATTTTCAATTCAGCTATTATGAATTTTCACCTGAGAACCCAAATCAAATCGCACTTTATGATGGAACAATTTTTTATCTGAAAAATTGTTCTGATTTTTCTACACTTACGTCATTCCCATTAAATAATACACAAGTTGTTAATGTGGATTTTGCTAATAATAAGATTTTAACATATAAGAATTATTCATTTTATGTTTATTCCCTGATTGATGGTAAGTTATTAAATACAATTCAAACTACTATGGGAGGTGTTAATGAGTATATGCAATTATTTGATGATTATATTTTTTCGAACTCCGGTCAATTAAATCTTAGATATCTATAAATGAAACGAATATGTTTGCGAACAAAACACAAAACACGAATGAAACGAGTTTACGAGTTCACCGAAGGTGATATTGTAAACATAAAGTTATATACTACCTTTAAAATGAATTATTTACGTATGAAATCCAGGCTGTTTTTTATAAGTGTATTTGTTTTCTATATTATGGGTTTGAAAGCTCAAGATATTAGGCTGAGTTTTCAAACCGGATATGGATTTTACAACATGAAATCTTTGTCGGATTTTACCAAAGAAGCATATAAAAGCCTTCCTTTTGAAGCAAAAATCATATCAAATTATCCTCCATATTTTTATTATCAACCAGCCATCAAATTTTCTAATGATCGTTTTGGAATTGGACTGGTTTATTTGTTCCAAACTACTGGGGCTAGAATTTCATCAAAGGATTATTCCGGAGAATATTTATATGATTCAAAAATCAACTGTTATAGTCCTGCTATAGTCTTTGATGCTTTCATAAGAGATTATATTTCTTTTAGATTTAATTTTTTTTTTACAGGCCGGGATGAACCATTCATTATTGAAATTGAATGAATATTTGCGTGTTGATACAATGAAAACTTCCAAAAATTATAAATTTTCAGCCAATAGTTTTTATTTTGAACCGGGATTTAACATTGTTTTTTCAAGAGACCGGATTAGTCTTGAATTAAATATAGGTTATCAAAAGGAATTTATTAGATTTGATTTTGAGCAAATCAGAGGAGATGACTATACTATTCAGGTTAAAAAGAAATTTGCCGATTCGGACATCTGGGATGGACTTAGAACGGGAGTTACAATTTCGTATACATTGTTTAAAATAGGAAATAAAAAAAGTTCAACAAATAAAATCGGCCTGAATTATTAATCACTTTGGAAAAAATTGATCATTCTGTTTTTGTTTTAAAAATAATGATTTAAATTTGCTCCGCTTAGGTTTTGGACCGTCACATCTGACGGAACAATGAAAAGGGAATCAGGTGCAATGCCTGAACAGTACCCGCTGCTGTAAGCTTCATTTACTGTTTTCAACATCTTAGCCACTGTCTTTATACAGGGTGACGGGAAGGCGTTGAAAGAGAAGCAAGTCAGAAGACCTGCCTGAGGGAAATTAACGAACAATGTTCGGGATTAAACATTAAAATTTATCTGTTTTGACTAAGCTGAAATTATTTTTATTGCCCTGCTGGGCTTCTTTTTCTCTTTCGGGAATTTTGTCTGCTCAGGAATGTGATTCGATTAAACCTCTGGAATTGAAGTGTGTCGACATTGTGGAATCGCGTAATGCATATTTCCATGAAGACAGGAAAGTTGTACAGCTCGATTCTTCATTGCGGGCACAGAACAAAACGTTGAATCTGGGAGAATTGCTCTCGCTTACTGCAAACGTCTTTGTCAATGCAAATGGCAGCACAGGAGCTAATTCCGGGGTGTTTATGCGTGGACTGGCTTCCAACCAGACGTCAGTCAACTGGAATAGCTTTCCCATAAACTCCATCACGCTTGGGGGAATGGATCTGTCGATGATACAGCCAGACCTTATGGATAACATATCCTTAAATTATGGCGCATCCGGATCCCTTTATGGAAGTGGCACTTTTGGCGGTTCTATTGACCTGAACAATACACCTGACTGGTACAACCGCATAAACTTCGGGGTGAATTCTGAGCTGGGCAGCTTTGGCAGTCATAAATGTTCCGTCAGACTCAATACGGGAAATAATCAGTTTCAGTATCATGTAAATTATTTTTACCAGCATGCCCAGAACGATTTCCCCTATAACGACAACCTTAAATCCGGGAATCCCAGGCTGAAGATGTTGAACAACAAGTTTGACGACAAGGGCATTATGCAGAATCTTTTTTTCAGATTTGGGCAAAACAACAGCATTGATGCTGGTTTATGGTATCAGGGTAAGGAAAAAGAAATACCGGCTTTGTTGGGCTCCTATTCTTCCAGTCACCAGGTTTTACGGGACAGCACCCTTAAGGCTTATATTAAGTGGAATAAAGTATTTCAGCATTCCTCCTTTACTTTAAAGTCTGCTTTTATGTATGACAATATGCGTTATACAAACAAAGCTGAAGCTGATTCCAGAGATTATATCACCGATTCGAGAATAAGGAACAACAATATTTTCAGTGATGCCACTTATAGGTATTATTTTTCCAGGCATTTGACCTTTGATTTGAATGCCGGTTATACTAATCTTACTGCAAATGTCAGTAGCTACGGGGGCAAAATTAGCGAAAACCGCTGGGCCTTTTCAGCGGGTACAAAAATTCAATATCCCCGGATGACGGCCAATCTTAGCGTAAGAAAGGAATTTGTTCCCGATCAAAAAATCAAGCCATTGTTTTCTCTGGGTGCCAGGTATATGTTGAAAAGTGATCGCTTATACCTTCGGGCCAACGGGGCGAATAAATTCCGCCTTCCTACATTTAACGACAAATACTGGCAACCGGGAGGTAACCGTAATTTGAAACCCGAAGAAGGCTGGACTGCCGATATGGGACTGGAAGCTTATTTGGTCCAGGACAAGGGCGTACAGAATTTATTTCTGGATGTTTCCGCATATACTTCTACCATCAGAAATATGATCGTTTGGACTACAACCAGTCCGCAGAATTTAAAGGAAATCTGGGCCAGGGGAGTGGAATTGTCCCTTAATTATTCCTACAAGGTTCAGGATTTTCTTTTCACTATGAATGCTTTTTACTCTCATTCTCCTTCAACCAATATCAAGGCAACCGACAGCGAAAGCGAAATCATCGGGAAACAGATCATTTATGTGCCTGTTCAGACTTCAAAAGCTTATATGAATTTAAGTTACAGGCAGTTTTATCTTGCTTATTCTGCCGGATACACAGGCCAGCGTTATTCTTCAGAGAATAACGATATCTACAACCGTATGTCTTCTTTTATCTGTTCCAATGTATATGCGGGTTATACATTTAAAATCTGGGGCGTAGACGGAGGACTTCAGTTTAAAGTATCCAACTTATTTGACCAGCAATATCAATTGATGCCCGGATACGCTATGCCGGGAAGGACATATTACGTAAGCTTGAATTTAGGAATAGATAAACG